>DATKKJ010000135.1 GCA_035543055.1 Terriglobales bacterium
GGTGGTCGCCGACCACAAAGGTACGGCGGATACCGGGCACGGAAGCAAAACGCTGCTCGATGCGCTGTGGGGCAATGGTCTGGCCGCGGCTGTTCTTGTAGATGTCCTTTACGCGATCGATGATCTCCAGATGGCCCCCGGAGTGCACGGTGAAGACATCTCCGGTAGACAGCCAGTAATCCTGGTTGGCACCGAGGGCAGCCAGCGAGCCAGGGGCAGCATCTTCGTCGAGATAACGAGCCACGTACGGGCCAGCGATCTGGAGCTCATGCTGGGGTGTGAACCGGAGGCGCATGCCCGGTAGTGGCACCCCAACACTACCGTCGACATACTCGCCGGGTGGCGTCATGGTGATCCCGCCGGTGGCTTCCGTCATCCCGAATCCGCTACAGAGGTCCACCCCGTGCCGCTGAAAAAACCGGAAGACCAGGGGATCCAGGAAGCCAGCGGCCGATACTCCCCAACGCAGGCGATCACCGACGGTTTTGCGAAAGGCGGCGCGTTGCGCAGCAGCCTCGGCCTCAGAATCCATGGCCTCGAGACAGTGCTCACGGATCTGCGCCCAGCGCGCCGGCACGCCGATCAAACCCGTCGGACGCACCTGTCCCAGTGCTGTGACCAACCTCTCGGCGCTCGGACTGCTGGCGAACACGTACGTGCCCCCCCAGTAGATAGCGCCGAGCATCTCGAAAAAGCGCCCGAAGGTATGGAACAGTGGCAGGTAGCAGAACAACACCTCGTTCCGCCCAACCGACGGCAGCGCGGCCGCCCGCGCGAATCTTTTCGCGACCAGGCTGTACTGGCTGAACACCACTCCCTTTGGCCGTCCTGTGCTGCCGGAAGTGAACATCACAGTCGCCGGTGCAAACAGATCGCTGGCGCGCGAGGCAAGCCGCGCGAAGATGGCTGTAAGATCGACGCGCGCGGCAGCGTGTCGGAGCGGGGTCACCTCAAGCCCTCGTACGGTGGTGTTCGTGGTCCGATTCCCGGTGCGGAACACCTTGAAGTCGCGTCCAAGGATCGCTCGAACTTCGGACAGTCGCGCGAGCCGTTCATCGCTGTCAGTTACAACGATGTCGATAGCGAGCCGCCGAAAGATCCAGGCGAGCGTCTCAGCGTCGAAATGAACGTCCAGTGGCGATACCAGGATACCGTAGAGCAGACACGCGAGGTCCGTACAAGCGCTGTCAATGCTGTTATCGCAGAGGATCGCAACCCGTGGTTCTTTCAGGGTAGATTGGAGAAAGACACCGGCGAGAGTTCGCGTGTACCAGGCTACCTGGGCGTAAGTGGATGCTGGGTTCGCCTCGCGCGAGTCGTGGAAAAGGACGCGCTCCGGGTGCACCGCAACCCGCTGCTGAAGCATGGTCAGCAGCGAGTATCCGGAATGCTCGATAGCGCGAAATGCCAGGTCTGCCCAGTGTTCCCGGCTTTGGCGGTCCGCCAAACACTCAAGGAAATCGGGAACGCCGGTCGAGTAAAGCCAGTCGTGCCAGGTTTTGGGTCCGGTGTCGTCCGGAGCTTCAGGGGCAAGTTGTTGCTCGACGACCGCCAGCAGGTCAAGGGCAGCCGCTCTCGCAGATACACTCCCTGGCTGCTCGCGGCGCCATGCGGACAGTGCGGTGCCTACATCGGCGAGTGCTGCTTCGGTACCGAACGTTTGTTTCACGGAACGTTCGCATCAGGATCGGCTGTGCGAGGCCGCCGTTACCAGGCGAGTCACGCAGCATCCTACGGTTCAGTGTCCGGTTTCATCCGGCCACTGCGAAGGTAGCGGTTGTGCCAGCCGAGGCTCTCGGACGGTAGGTGTGGCGTGTGTTTGCCGTACGACATGCGCTCGGCGCGCTGGACGTAATCCGATAGCAACGGACGGTAGTCGGGATGGGCGCATTTGTCGATGACCAGCTTGGCGCGTTGCCGGGGCGAGAGGCCGCGGAGATCGGCCAGACCCTGCTCGGTCACGACCACGGCGACGTCGTGCTCGGTGTGGTCGACGTGGGAGACCATCGGCACGATGGTCGAGATCTGTCCGCTCTGCGCCAACGACGGCGCCATGAAGATCGAAAGATAGCCGTTGCGGGCGAAGTCGCCCGAGCCGCCGATGCCGTTCTGAATGCGCGATCCCATAATGTGCGTGGAATTGATGTTGCCGTAAATATCGGCTTCGATCATCCCGTTCATCGCGATCACTCCGAGTCGGCGGATGATCTCCGGGTGGTTGGAAATCTCCTGCGTGCGCAGGACGATCTGTTTGCGGAAGCTGGCCATATCACGGTTCACTTCGGCCAGCACCTCGGGGCTGAGAGAGAACGCGGTTGCGGAAGCGCAGGTCAGCTTGCCGCTGCGCAAGAGTTGGATCATGCCATCCTGGATGACCTCGGTATAGGAAGTCAGGTTTTCGAACGGCGCCTGCTGTAGCCCGAACAGCACCGCGTTGGCGATGTTGCCTACGCCCGACTGAATGGGCAGCAGCGACGGTGGTATGCGGCCTTTCTGGACTTCGTGCTCGAGGAACTCCAGGATGTGGCCGGCGATCTGTTGCGATGCCTTGTCGGGCGTCTTGAAGGCGCTATTGCGGTCGGGCGAATTGGTGATGACCACGCCAACGATCTTTTCGAGAGGAACCTTGAAATAGGGGATCCCGATGCGCTGGCCAGGGCTGGTAAGCGGGATGGGCTGGCGATTCGGTGGAGGCTGCAGGCCGTAATAAATGTCGTGCATGCCCTCGAGTTCGGCAGGCTGCCACTCATTGACCTCGACAATGACTTTTTCCGCCTGCTCGATCCAAGTCTTGTTGTTGCCGACGGATGAGCTCGGGATCAGGCGGCCATCCTCCAGGATGGCAGTGGCCTCGATCAACGCCCAGTCCATCTTGCCGAGAAAGCCGTACTCCACGTACTGCGCCACGTGGCTGAGGTGGATGTCCATGTAATCCATCTCCCCGGCGTTGATCCGCTTGCGGGTCTCGGGATCCGAT
This sequence comes from Terriglobales bacterium, assembly GCA_035543055.1. NCBI lineage: Bacteria > Pseudomonadati > Acidobacteriota > Terriglobia > Terriglobales > Terriglobales bacterium. The sequence goes on from DATKKJ010000135.1 coordinate 2,978, forward strand.
TGGTAGGGCAGGCGGAGGTGGATGCCGCCTGCCATGGCAAGCGCGCCATCGAGTTCTGGGCCCGTGGATGCTCCGGTAAAAATGTTCACCTGAAACTTATGGCCGCGGAGGTTGGCGTCGGCAATGCAGCGCGCCAGCGCTAGAGGTACCGCTTTGGGATACCCCGAGCCGGTGAAGCCGCTCATCCCGATGCTCGTGCCGGACTGGATGAGACCAGCGGCTTCATCAGCGCTCATGATGCGATGGGAAATGGTGGGATTCAGTACGCGGGAGGAGGTCGCTGGAGCAGTCGCCATGACAAAGCCCTCTACCTATGGTCACACTCCGCAGCCAGTCCCGATGTGAGTAGGGTCACATTCCGTTGTGTCCTGGGGAGGCAGATCGCCTCAGCGGCTTCAATCTCTAACGAGATCGGCCGGGGTATTCCCAAAATGGGCTGCACCTAAAAAATGGGCAAACTCGGCTCGAATTTTCTTGCCCCGCCGCCCGCCTGATTGTCATCTGAACACAACAGTTTTTGAGGTCTGCTGAAGCGACATAGGGGGGTGAGATGCCTGGCTACGCGTTGATTCGCGCTATCTTGTGTTGTTTAACGCGGGAGGTCTTCTTACGCCGTATCCCGCCGCGGTTGAACGTGACGTTGACGCTCAATCTCCTCGGCCTGGTGTGGCTGGTATGCACCCTCCCCGTCTACGCTCAAGACAGCAGCGATGTCCATGTGAGCCCGAGCGTGCCCGCGAAGAACACTAACCCAGCTCCGGATCCTTCGCTCAATACGCATACTAAGTCATTGCGCCGCGATGTCGAGCTGGTCATGGTGCCGGTCACGGTCACCGATCCGATGGGACAGTTCGTCCTCGGGCTGGACAAGGAAAATTTTGAAGTCCATGAGGGTAAGCACAAACAGGTGCTGCGCTATTTTTTTTCCGAGGATGCCCCTGTCTCGGTCGGCATCATTTTCGATATGAGCCGCAGCATGAAAAATAAGTTCGACAAGGCAAAAGAGGCCGTGATCCAGTTCATGCAGACGGCCAATCCCGCGGACGAATTCTTCGTGATCGGCTTTTCCGATCGCCCCAAACTTCTCGCCGCCTTCACGAGTTCGGTCGACCAAGTCCAAAATCAGCTCGTTTTCACCGCGCCCGGTGGCATGACTTCGCTTCTGGATGCGATTGCCATGGGGATGGACTTCATGAATCATGCTAGCCGCCAACGCAAGGCTCTGCTCATCATCTCCGATGGTGGCGACAACCACAGCCGCTACACCGAAAGTGAGATCAAATCTGCGGTTGAGGAATCAGACATCCAGCTTTTTGCGATCGGCATATTCGATGCTGCCCCGCTCACTCCCGAAGAACGCGACGGCCCGGCCTTGCTCAGCGGGCTAACAAACATCACTGGCGGAACCACTTTTTTCCTGAAGAGTCCGGCGGAACTGCCGGACGTGGCCACCAAGATCAGCAGTCAGCTTCGACAGCAGTATGTTCTCGCCTTCGCTCCTCTTGAAAAGCGCAACGACGGGAAATGGCATAGGATCAGAGTCAAGCTCACCGCGCCTAGAGGGTTTCCCCCGCTTACCGTCCATGCCAAACAGGGCTACTATGCGCACGAATAGCGCCGCTTTCCGGTCGTGTGACACCCAGCCCTTGACGGAACTTTTCTGAAATCTGTATCAGCGATTGCTCCCAGGCCGGTAGCGCGAGTAAGGTAACAGTCGATCACCCTGCACGCCACGGGTTCATTTGGCACGGCCCACCAAGGTAACAAGACTGGCCACATGCCCGACTACGCATGTCTGCACGACTCAGGGAAAAGGTTGCCGTAATCACCGGCGCTTCGATGGGGATCGGCGAGGCGTTGGCGCGATTGTTCGTCGAGGAAGGTGCGACCGTCGCTCTGGCCTCGCGTGACGAGCCACGCCTGGAGGCAGCCCGCGCGCGTATCGGCCACGTTGACCGCACCTTGGCGGTGGCCTGCGATGTATGTAACCGCGAAGACATCGAGCGCGTGCTCTCGCTGACGTTGCGCAATTTCGGTGGCGTCGATATCTGGATCAATAATGCCGGTTGTGGCATGCACGATTCGGTCGAGGCGATGGACCGCGATGCCTGCCGGCGGATGTTCGAGACCAACTTCTTCGCCGCCATTGACGCCATGCAATTGGCAATTCCGGTCATGAGGCGCCAAGGCGGGGGCACGATCATCAACATTTCCAGTGTCGCGGGACACATTCCGGTGCCGTTCCAGGGTGCGTACAGCGCGACGAAGTTCGCTCTCAACGCCATCAGCAAAGCGGCGCGGATGGAATTGGTGGGGAGCGGCGTGCATGTGATGACCGTTTGCCCGGGATACATTGCCACCGATTTCCGCGCCCACCGGATCCTCGGGCGCGACCAGCGTCATTTAGACGATCAGCGCCGCGGCGCCACGGCCGAATCGGTGGCCACGGACATTCTCGCGGCATACTTGAAGGGCAAACGGGAAATCTACAGCCCCTGGTACTACTGGTTCGCTGCCAAGCTATACGGAGTAGCCCCGCAAGTGGTGGAGTGGGCGCTTTCGAGGCGGATCAACAACCCCTAGGCGTATGGTCGCACGATGGCGCGGTTCGGGTCGGATGCTCGTCCCAGTTCGGAACAATGTTTTGGAAAAATCGCATTCTGTTGCGATGAACTGGAATCCCTAAGGTAGTCTCACGCATCTCTACGCTTCTTTAGGGGTGGGCGATGGGTGCGGACACAAAAGGGCGGATGCTGGGTGTCGTCCTTCTGGGAATCCTTGTCAGTGTTGTCGTAAAGAACACAGCTTCGGGCCTGGTCTATTCCTACGCGAGCGAGCGCTGGCCTCGCACAACAGCGCAAGTTGTCGATTCAGAGGTGTATCACGACGGCACGGCCGTCCCACCTCGATGGGAGCCTGCGGTGGTCTACCAGTACAAGGTCAGCGATCAGACCTTCACGTCCGGCAGGGTGCGCTTCCTCATGCCCCCGATCTACCGTCGTGAAGAGGCGACGCACATCGCCGAATCCTACAAGGTCGGGCGTGTGGTCCGGGTCGCTTACGATCCTGCCGATCCCAGGGAGAGCGTGTTGGAGCCAGGCCCGCCGTCTGGCACACTGAAGGAAATCTTGATTGTGCTGTTTCTTATTAGCCTAACCGGTTACATTTATTACGAAATCCATCATCCCGAGCGCCGAATCCTGCTACGGACTAAGAGTTCAAGCCGGTAAGTGCCGTAGTTTCAATGGCTTTGTAAGGGATGCCCGTTGTCGAATGCCCAAATTAGGATACTGCAGGGGGCACCAGGCCTTCGGGAACTCGCAGGTGTTCCTACCGCGTCCGATCAAGCGCTCAGGCCCGTTACAGCGCACGGTGATCGCAATCTCTGCCAAAAGTGTCGCAACCTAAAGGGACTTTCGCGGCCCACGCGCGTCGGTGGGGCTTGGGGCTGTGACTCAAAAACGTCGTTCCTGGGATGCTGGTTGCCTGAAGAGAGCCGAAGGCGATGAGGGTGCAGCTGAGCTACCTCGCCCCCGCATCACTGGTGATTTAGGTTATCGAAACCATCCGGTTTAATCGCTAACACTGATGCCGGAAGCACAAAGTTGTCCCGTTTTGGCATAGCCGCCCCGATCTAGGCTGCTGACACGACTTGTCGTCGCTCGAACTGCAGGAACATTGTTAAGATGTTCGCACCGGGTGAGGACGTTGATGCAACTCAGCAAGTCAGCTATCACGCTCGTCTCGACTTCAACATCAACATCGGACCTGTCTACCAGCAAACGATTTCCGCGGATCGCCCTGCGTTGCGGTGTGCTGCTGCTGCTACTCACCTTTGCGGCGCAGGCACAGGAGACCGATGGCCTGCAAGAGATCGAGACCGGCAGCTTTACACCTTCCGCTCCTGTCGTCAAACCCTCTGGTCCCAATACGGGTCGTGGTGTGGAACATCGAGCGTGGGTCACAACTGCAACGTGTAATCGATTTTCTGGTCGAAGCAAAACCTGACTTGGTCCTGCTGCAGGAAGTGGACCTGAACGCTCGCCGAACCCACCATCTGGATGTTGCCCGCGAGATCGCCGAGAAGCTGCATATGAACTACGTTCTCGGGCGCGCGTTTCAGGAGCTGACGCAGGGCTCGCGCACATCGCCCGCATACCATGGGCAGACGACACTGTCTCGCTGGCCGCTGCCGAATCCTCGTGTCATACGCTTCCACGAGCAATCAAAGTTCTGGCGGCCACGTTGGTTTGTTCCGCAGATGGACGCGTTTCAGCGGCGTGCCGGCGGCCGCATGGCTCTCTTCTGCGATGTGAACGTTGCAGGACAGACGCTTGTCGCATACAACCTCCACCTGGAGAGCCGCGGAAACGATGACTTGCGGCGCTCGCAGCTTATGGAAGTCCTGGACGATAGCCGTAGCTACGGCTCAGGGGTGCCGCTGGTCGTCGCGGGTGACATGAACTTCGACGTGTCGCAGGGCGATGCACCGGTGCGCATACGCAATGCACGGTTCCGAAACGCATTTGGAGATGGTGCGCACACGCCGACGGCGCCATCGTCTTTCTTTCATCACGGTCGCCCGATCGACTGGATCCTGATGGGCGGTCCGGCCGCGGGCAGCGATCCTCGCGTTTACGGGGCCGTCTCGGCGTCTGACAATTTTCCTCTATCGATCAACTTGGCATTCGAGTAGCTGGCGGAGCCTGTCCCGCGAGTAGGCATGCTTAATGGTGGCTCTTGCCACGGACGAGTTCGAGGCGAAAAAGCCTTCCTTTGGTCAGGGAGCGGAAGCGCGCAGAGCACTCCGGATTTACACCGCTGCCGTGAAGGAATGCGCCCTCTCTCATGTCATCACCTCTCTCCCGACTGCCACGATTCTCTCGCCGTTCGTGACGGGCTTGGTCACCGCAACGGCAAGCAATGCAGCGTCATCCTCTAAATGGTTTCGGCAGAATGTGCCAATTCGGGGAAGGGCGCGTAGGAGTACCAGGTCTTCGGCGGAATTCGGAACTGCCTTACCCTCCGGTGCCGCCCATATCGCCGTCGCCGCCGCCCGGCCCCTGCTCGCATGGCTTCGCTGCGTCCTTCTTCTTGTCCTCTGTGCTCTTCTGTTCATCACCGGTCTTGGGCGCAGCCTTTTCGCAATCGGGACTCTTTGCCTGATCCTTCTTGTCTTCGCCTTTGGACGAGTCCTTGTCACGGCCGGCGCCGTTGGACTTGTCCTGTTGCTGATCGGCACTCTTCTCCTGAGTGGCGGCAGAGTTGTCGGCGCGCAGTGCAGACCACTCAGCCTCCGTAAGGGCGAAGACCTTGGCGCTGCGGGGTTCCGGGGAAGGACTGAAAACGGGAAGTATGCGCCCGACCGCCACCCGCGTCCAACTGAGGGCGAACAGTACCAGGGTAAGAATGCGACTCAGAAAACCTTTGACCTTGCGCATGTTGGAATACCGCCCGAGAATGCGTTCGAAGCAGGCGCAATCCTCTATTACAAAAAGCTATCACTTCTGCCGCGGGCCCGCTGTGACGTGGGACGACACTGCACGTGACGCGAGGCACAGTCCGGCGTGCGGACCGAAAGCTATAATCCCGCTCATGGGAAGCATGGACAACCTGCAGTACCGCTGGGATGAGCTTGGCTTCCCTACGCCGGCTTCCCGCTTCACGTTCTCCCACTGCACCCGCGAGCCGCTTTCCTGGACCGAAGAGCTGGAAAAGGCGGCCATCGACTTGGCAAAGTCGGCGCGCCGACCCATCTGGATCTGCTCCAGCGGCGGCGTCGACAGCGAAACCCTGTGCGAGATCTTTCTTCGCCTCAACCTCTCGTTCAAGGTACTGACACTCGAATTTGTCGATGGGAAGAACGCCCACGACATCGTCCATGCGAAACAATGGTGCAAGCAACATGGCGTTGCCCAGGAACTGTATCCGTTCGATATCTTCGACTTCGTGAAGAACGAGCTCGACCAGTACATCGAGGAGGGATACGTTGCGGGGGAACTTTTCCGCTACCTGATGGTGAAAGAGGTCGCCGTCGTGGACGAGATGGGCGGCTTCGCAGTGCTGGCCGGTGGTGAGCAGCTCTATCACGTGGACGGCTCCAGGGAAGTCCTCACCGCCGCTGATCCCTACCTACAAGCGGATATCACCTATACGACACCGCTCGAATGGTGCCGGCGGCACGGCGTTCGGCACGAGCCGTATTTCTACTTCAGCACACCCGAGATCATGCTGGCCTGGCTGCGCATCCCGCTGGTGGATTTTGTCCTGCACCACCCCGATTACTTCCGCCACCCCACGAACAAGCACGCGTTGAAGAACTCGGTGATTCGTTACCACTTCCCGCAGCAGCAGTGGCGGAACAAATGCACCGGCTTCGAGCAGGTGCTCAACCTGGATGCCCTGGTGAGAGCAAAGCTGGTCGAACATTTCGGCGCGCGCGTGCAAAAGTCACGGTTGTACGTCTCAGAGCTTCTTCAGCAGTTGCAGCCAATCGCAGAGCCCGTCCCACGCGCCTTCACAAACGCCGCACAGTGATAGCAAAGGCAGACTCATGAGCAGCCGGTGCCGAGCTTCAGCTTCTGCTTCTCCTGCTCCGAGGGAGTTGTCGGCTTCTTCTTGGCCGGCGGGAGTTCTTTCTTGGTGGCGGGTGTGACTTCTTTCTTGATCGGCGGCGATACGGGGTTGGCAGCCGGCGCCGGCATCCCGGGTGCCCCCGTGGGTGCGACCGCAGCCGCTTTCCCGGCCATGAAGTACTCCCGCAGCTGGCGCGCCTGCTGATACCCGGAAGAAGAAGGCTTGGCGGAGCGGATGGAGGTCGGGGTCATGATCTCGTCCCACCAGCCGATGATGCCGTCTTCCAGCGCGTAAGCGCGATATCCCTTCATGGTGAGCAGCAATTGCGTCTTGGCGGCTTCGCCGGCTCCCAGGCTGTAAACGACGACCTTCTTCTGCCGGTCGAGGCGCTTCAGGTTCTCCGCCTGGAAAAGCGCATTGCGCGGAATGTTGATGGCCGTCGGGATGTGGTAGTCGTCGAAGTGCCAGGGATCGCGCAGGTCCACCAATTGGTAATCCTGGTGTTTCTCGAGGACCCACTGCGCCAGTTCTCCGGCGGTCACCTGCCCGGTGTCCTGCGTCATGGTTGCGACCGCGGCCGCGGTCTCCGCCGCCCTTACCGTGCGGCCGATGACCACCGCTGCCACGACTAGTACGGCGACCAGCACGATCGTCACCGCGGCAATCCTGTTACCGGTTAACACGACCGAACGCCTCATCGCTGTTTCTCCCCTTCTATGTGCGATCCCTGCGAGGCCGGCTTCTCATCCGTGCCGGCGGGCAAACCGCGCCAGCGGGACACGTCTCTCCACCACTTGAAATGGTGGCTGTACGCGTACAGCTCGTTCACATTGCCCGTGATCATGGAGAAGAATGCGGGCTTTTCTTCCGGAAGCACCGCGCCCATGTAGACGTGAATCATCAGCCCGGAAACGACGGCGCCGACGGCCGCGAAGTGGATGGCGGCCGCCCAGCCGATCAGGGCTGCGTTCCCCAGGTGGAACGTCATGAGCAGCCCGGTGATCATGATGACCGGCACCATCAGGTACACCAACAACGCGAACAGTTTCTGGCCCGCGTTGTAGATGCCCTGCTGCGGCAACTGTTCTCCGCTCAGCCGGAGGATACCCAAAATGCGGATACGCAGCCATTGCCAGTCGTCGGCGTCCAGGCTGATCTCGCGGCGCAACACCTCCTTCTGCAGATAGGTGCGGAACCCAAAGGTGCCATAGGCCAGGAACACGACGATCCACGTGATCCCGACCGCAAGATGGAACTGCAGCATGTTGGCCTTGGAGCCAAAGAAACCCTGGACGATGCGCACGTACCACCACGGCATCACGCGCAAGTCGGAGGTCAGCATCGCCAGCCCGGTGCCCAGTTCCAGCAGCCACACGAACGCGTTGAACCAGTGGAGCAGCATGATGGCGATGTCGTGCTTCTTGACCTGGCGCTGCGAGAGCGCATCGGCCTCGGCGGCGCTCAAGGTACGCGGTGCTCGGGCGATCGTTGCCATCAACTCTTCTCCCCGTGTTTCTCTTCGGGCTCGCCGATCGCGAGCTGGTAGAAGAATGCGACCGCCTGGCCCAGGAATGTCGCCCCCACCCCGGCGATCACCAGCGGCCGCAGGACGCGCGCCCAAAACTCCCGGGAAGGGACCGGACGCGGTGGATGGGGCGCGAACGAGGCCAGCACCGGCTCCAGGTCCCGATCCCGGCCGGCGTAGAAGACATTCGGACCGATGGCGACCTCGCGGCTCTCCAACCTCTTTGCACCTTGCTCGTACACCAGCCGGAAGACGTCGCTGCGGGAATCCTCCAGGTCCCCGAAATACTTGGCGTGGGCGGTGCAAGTGGCGACGCAAGCCGGTTCCAGCCCGCGCTCCAGGCGGGCGGAGCAGAAATCGCACTTGTCAGCCTGGTTCAGCACAGGGCTGATGTAACGCGCATCGTAGGGGCACGCGTCCACGCAGTAGCCGCAGCCGATGCACAACCCTCGGTCGATGTGGACGATGCCGTCCTCCGACTGGCGGGTGGCTCCCGTTGGGCACGCGGCTACGCACCCGGGCCGGTCGCATTGATTGCACTGCGCAATCCGGAACCCCGAGGAGAGGTTGGGGAACGTGCCCATCACGCCGGTGGGATGGACGCGGGTGCGGGCGAACCCCAGCGGTACGTCCCACTCCTTATTGCAGGCCGCGGTGCAGGCCTGGCAGCCGACACACTTCGTCAGGTCGATGACCATCGCGTATCGCGCCATCGCCCTAGCCCTCCACCTTCAGGATGCGCACGAAGTTCACCCGCATCCCGGTCGCGCCCATGATCGGGTCCACCTGCACGCGCGTCATGAGGCCGGTGTCGGAAGCGCCACGGCGGTAGGCGCGGCGCATGCGCTCGCCTTGCTGGCCGAAGCCGTGCACCATGAATACGCAGTCGCGACGGATGCCCTCCGTGACCCGCAGCGTGATCGGCAGGCTCTTCACCCCGTCTTGGTTCTCGAGCACGACCCGTTGAGCCTCGCGCAGCCCAAGCGTGCGGGCCGAAGCGGCGTTGATCCAGACCACGTTCTCCGCTTCGAGCGAGCCTAGAAGCGCGTTGTTCTGAGTGCGGGCGAAGGAGTGTACTGGGGTGCGGCCGTCTAGCAGCCGGAACGTGCCCAACGGCGGATCGGCGACCGGGATGTAGCGCGGCAATGGATCGAATCCCGCCTGCTTCAGGGTCGTGGAATAGAGTTCGATCTTGCCGCTGGGTGTCGGAAATAGCGGCCCGTCTTCCGGCAGGCGGTCCTCGATGTACGGGCGGCCTTCGAATGTGACCGCGCCGCGCGCCCGGAGTTGGTTCTCGCTGACGCGCATCGGGGTCATCAGGACCTGGAGATGTTGCTCCGGCGTCTTCCAGGGAAAATAGGCTTCCAGGCCGAGGCGCCGCGCCATCTCCCTGACGATCCACCATCCCGGCTTCGACTCATGCAGAGGCTCGACGACCGGCTGCCGCACCGCGATGAACGGTTTCTTAGCGCTACTGACGATGTGCGGCATGTCGTAGCGCTCCAGGTAGGTAGCTTCCGGGAGGACGAGGTCGGCGTGATTGACCTGCTCCACCGGCATTACGTCCACGACGGCGAGGAAGTCCAGTTGCTCGATGGCGCGCAGCGTCTTGTGCCGTTCGGGGATGCTCTCCAGTACATTTTGGCCGTAAACGATCCAAGCCTTGATGGGATACGGCTTCCCCGTGAGCGTGGCCTCGACCAGGCCATTGGTGACACCCTGGTCCTCGGAAGCGAAAGGGAAGCGAGTGCCGGCGCCGTCGGCCCGGCCCCGCGGCGACTTGGGAAATGGCGGAAGCTCGAACTTTCCGGTCTTCACCGCGGTCGGGAGAAAGATCCCGCCCTCGCGCCCCCAACTGCCGGTCAGGGCGGTGAGAATGGCCATGGCGCGGGCGCGCTGGGCGTCGTCGCCGTACCAACTCGTGTGCCGCCCGGGATGAAGCAGGACCGCCGGTTTCGCGTCGGCCATAGCACGCGCCGTTTCCCGGATCTGCTTCGCCGGGAGCTCGGTGATCGATTCCGCCCACTCCGGCGTGCATCCACCGACGTGAGCCGCCAGTTCAGTGAACCCGGTGGCATGCGCCTGGATGTATGGCTGGTCGTATCCGCCCTCTTGAATGAGCACGTTCGTCCACGCCAGCAGCAGCGCGATGTCCGTACCGGGGCGGATGGGAAGCCACCAATCGGCCTTCGCCGCGGCGGTGGAGAAGCGCGGGTCCACCACCACCAGCTTCGCTCCGCGGGAGAGCGCCTCGGCGAAGGCAGTGATCTGGGAGGTGAACACATTTTCGCCGAGATGCGATCCAATGAGGATGATGAGCTTGGCTTCTTCCAGGTCGAGCGGCTCGGGCGAACCAAGATCGCGCCCGAACGTGAGCGCGTAGCCGACGTCGCGCGCGCCGCGGCACTGGGCGAAGGAAGGCTCCGCCCGGTTGGGAGTGCCGAACGCCTTCATCAGAGTCGCGAAAAACGTGGCCCCAACGCCGTGAGGAAAGAGCGCGACGCTCTCCGGGCCGTACTGCACCTTGATGTCGTTCAGACGCCGGGCAAAGACATCCAGCGCCTTGTCCCAGCTTACGCGCTCGAACTTACCTTCGCCGCGCTTGCCCGCCCGCAGCATGGGGTGCTTCAGCCGGTCAGGATCGTAAAGGAGCTCGGCGCCGGCATTGCCACGTGCGCAGAGGCGTCCGCGGGTGAGGGGATGCTCGGGGTTGCCGGAGATCCGCACCACCTTGCCATCCGCCACCTCGGCCAGGATCCCACAGCGCCAGAAGCACATCTCGCAATTGGTTGCGATCTGGGTTACGCGCTGCGTACCGCGCCAGCCTGGTCGCGGTGTTTCGGCCACGGCGGTGCCGACCGCCCCGAGGGCAGCGCCCGCTCCAGCAGTAAGTTTGACGAATTCGCGGCGCGTGACCTTGCCGGCCATCGCCATTCCTTTCGCCCCACACGCGCCTGCGGAAAATGCGGGCCCGTGGCCCGGACCCGCGCTCGGTCCTAGAGTCCCGATTCCACCGGCGTCGTACCGGCGTTGCTCCATTCCATGAATGAGCCGTTGTAAAGCTGTGGCTTGAAGCCGGCCAGCTTGAGGGTGAAGTACTCGTGGGTAGCGATGGGGCCGGTGCGGCAATAGACCACCACCGGATCACCCGGCTTGAGGCCCGCGGCTTCGTACAGCGCGCGGATCTCTTGCAGCGGCTTCAGCGACGGGTTCTCCTTGCTGACCACCGTCTGCGTCCAGAACACGTTCTTCGCGCCGGGAATGTGGCCGCCACGCTTGATGCCGCCGCCGGGATTCTTCCCGGAGTATTGGTCGGGCGGGCGGCCGTCGAGGATGATGATCTTCTTCTCGGCAACAATTTTCTGTATCGCGGCCATGTCCAGCAGCAGTTCCGGATGTTCGGTAACGGTCAGCGTGGCCGGTTTGACCTGGAGCGCGTCCTTGCTGAGTGGGCGTTTCTCCGCTTTCCACTTTTCCAGCAGGCCATCGAGCACCGCCGCCTTCGAGCCGTGGCCGAGGTAGTCGAATTCGAAGTAGACCTCGGCCGCCAGCAGCGGAGTGTCGCCGTAGATGATGACGTGCGAGTCGTCGCCTACCCCCAGCTTCTCGAATACCGCCTTCAGATCAGCGACTGCGGGGACCTGGTTGGGAACCCCGTTGCGGGTGGTTGTGACTTGCGCCCAGTCGACGAAACGGGCGCCGGGTATGTGGCCGGCATCATAGTTCGCCCGATCGGCGCCCACATGCAGGAGTACAAGGTCGGCATGGCTGAGATGCTCGGAGAGCCAGTCCGTGCTCACGAGCATCTTGTGCATGTCGTGCGGCGCAGCCTGGCACGGCGCGGCCGCTAACGCAAGGCCCAGCGAGAATACGAGTGCGATAAGGATCGTATGCTTCAAGAAAGCCTCCATTCGGGAGCGCGGCTACATCTCAGCGCGCCGCCTCCGAAAAGCAATGCTTCAAGATGAGAGCGACGGTACGGTAAAAGTTGGTGCGAGCGTGCTCCATCACCCGTTCTCCGATGCTTGCTGCGAACGCGCCCAGATGTTCGTCGATCACTTGCGCCTGCAATTCGCGCGCATAGTCCGCCTGCTTGGATTTCCCTTTCTTCGTGCCCTCGATCTCCTTGAACACCAAGAACGAGAGGAACTCCAGCTCGACCGCGATGTGATCGGGGGGCAGGCGGAAATCTTCGGTCAGCTTCAGGCCGGCATCGGCGTATAAACGCGCAATCTGGAAGGTGGATTCCTGCAGCAGCTTGCCTTCCCGGTACACTGACTCGAAGAGGTAGGCGAGCCGCGGCTTGGACGCAAAGAACATCCGCGTGTAGTCCCTCTCCATGTCAAGGAGGAGGTCGGCTTTGCCGCCGGGCTGCTTTCCGGCATATTCCTTGTGGCAGGCGGTGATCGTCTTGAGCAGCGATGGATGCCCAAGGGCTTCGGCCCACTGCGCCAGCGCATTCAAGAACTCGCCTCCGCGCAGGGCATTCACCAAGTCCTTATCGGGATAGTTGAAGGCCTGGGCCAACAGCGAGTACAGGCCGGCCTTGGCTTCCAGTTCACTTAGCTCAGTCGCGATCGCTTGCATCGTTCACCCTTCCTCTGCGCCTACGAACAGCGGGCGGGGGATCGGGTCCAGTGGACGGAACGGACCGCCACCGGACCCGTAACGCGGATTACGCGTGCTTTTCCTTGTTCTCGGCCTTTTCCACGGTCGCGCGCCGTTCGCCGTACTTTCTTAGGCCCATGCAGACGGCCCCGGCGACCAGTGGCAGCGCCGTCATGTCGGTGATCAGTTCCGCCTTGAGCCGTGTCTTGCCGAGCTTGGGATACCCCAGGACGGCAGGATCTGCCTTGGTGAGGATGATCACGTGGGTGCCACCGTTCTCCTTCAGCCCATAGATCTTCAGCTTCTTGGCGGTGGCAAGCTCGTTGGCCCGCGCCACCATGGCTTCGTAATCTCCGGACTGAAGAGCGCTCGCGGGGCAGGCGTCCACGCAGGCCGGCTGCTTGCCTTCGCTCACGCGATGCGCGCAGAGGTTGCAGGTGGCCACCTTTTTCGTCTCCTCGTCATAGCGGATGGCGTGGAAGGGGCAGGCCTCCTCGACCTCCTTGGCATTGGTCAGCTTCGCCGGATCCACCAGCACCGCCCCGTAGGACGTCTTGGTGAAAGCCGACGACTTTTGCGCACACTGCGGGTCCTTGCAGTTCATGCACTGCGTGCGCAGCATCCCCTCATCCTTGATCTGGACCACGTTCCGGAAGATCCCCCGGGCCGCGATTTCCTGATCGCCGAATTCCTGGATGCATCGGTAGGTGCAGGAATTGCACCCGGTGCAGTGGGTTGTGTCGACTAAGATCGCTTGTTCTTTCATCCCGGCCTCCTCACGCCTTCCTGATGCTGACGTACACGTCTTCCACCCAGCCCATACCCAGAGGATCCTTCTTTTTGCTCATCATCGGATCCTTCTGCGGGATGAGGTCGCCATCGCGGTAGCCGAAATCCTTGGCTACCCGCAGGTTCTTGGCGCGGTGCCCGATACCGTGGAACGCGAGCATGCAGTCGTCGCGCGTGATGCGTTTGGATAAGTGCACCTTCGCTTTGACCGGCCGCGGCAGTTGCGTCATGTACTTGGGGTTGCTCTCGACGATGACCTGGTCGCCATCCTTGAGCCCGAGCTTTTTACCAGCCGTTGGGCTGATCCAGACGGTGTCCATGTAATTCATAGTCGTGAGGTGCTTCAGGATGGGGTTGTTGATGAAGTTGGGATCGGCGTGCATGTACCAGGGCGCGCGCGTGATCAGGAGCGAGAACTTGTAATTCTCGTCCGGCTCCTGCCAGCGCGAGTCCCAGGTGGGGAGAGGCGAATGGTCCACCTTCGAGAATTCGTCGATGAATATCCGCACCCGCCCGTTGGGCCGGCCATACGATTGTTGCCGGATCTGCTTGTAGTTCTCGTACGGCTTGTTGTCGATCCAGAACGCGCCCTTGGCCATGAACTCCTTGCTGTTCTCGGCCGCACCGGTCAGCTTCAACGCGGCGTCACCGATACCCATGGGGACCGCTTTCTTGGGATCGCCGCTGCCATCGGTGGTCCAGTACTTCGGTGCCAGTGCCAACCCGATCTTCTGGGTCACCGTGCCCCAGCCGATCTGGTCGCCCGGCGGCTTCTGCACCGGAGCGCCTCCTACCAGGCAGGCCTGCTTGGGGTAGTAGGTGCGCACGTCTAGCTTGCCCTCCTCGAAGTTGTGCGGGGCAGGCAGCACGTAATCGCACCAGTACCCGAGATCGTCCAGGTACAGGTTCCAATCCACCACCATGTCCTTCTTGGCCAAGCCGGCCTCCAACATCTGCGGCTGGATGGTCGCGAACAGCCCGCGGTGCGGGTTGCCATAGATGACCACCTTCACCGTATTGGTCGTGTACAGTCCGTAACCGACCATGCCGTAGTGTCCGGGGGCCGAAAAGTCCTTCTGGCGGTAGATGTCGTTGGTGACCGGGAACTCGTGGCGGAAGTCGACCGACTTGCTGGGCAGTGCCGGATACGGCTCCGCTGGCTTGTAGAGGTCTTCCAGCCACGGCATCTTGACGTCGTGCAGCAGCAGCAGGCCGCCCTCGTGATCGATGGCCCCGACCAGGGTGTTGATCACGTTCAGCGAGTGCCGCAGTCGCCAGCTATTAGCGTAGTTGGGGCCGGCAGCATCGCGCTTGTTGGTGGGCACCACCGCGTACGGAGCTGCCGCCGCGAAGTCGAGCGCGATCTTGCGGATGGCCGACGCTTTCACGTCCGTGATCGGCGCCGCCCATTCCGGCGTGAACGGCTTGGTGGTCTCGGCCAGCAGTTGCAGCACCGGCTTGGCTTTGATCTCCTTGCCTGCGACCGTCACCGTGTACGTGCCGCCGTCCAGGGCCGGAGCGTGGCACGTGCTCAGCGGCTCCAACTGCTTGTGCTCGGTGCACCAGGCGTAGAAGCCACCGTCATCGGTCTTCAGCGCCTGCCTAGTGTCGAGGTCCACCAGCGCCGGAGCATCGGAGTACTTGGTCAAGAATTCGGTGTTGTATTTCTTGTTGGAAACGATGGTGTTGATGATGGCCAGCGCCACCGCCAAGTCGGTCCCCGGCTTGATGGAGTAGTACTGGTCCGCGAAGTTGTCCGAGATCGGTGTCCGGACGGGATTGAACATCACGATCTTGCTGCCGTTCTTCTTGCCCTCGAGCCAGTGGGGCAGCATGCCCGCCTTGGCTGACTTGGTGAATGAGTCGAAGCCGAACCAGATCTGGTATTTCGCCAGGTCGTAGTCGTAGCCGGGCAGGTGATGCGACGGAGTGTAAGTGCTCGAATAAACGTCGTTGGGCGGATTCGTGATGGTCAGGCAGTTGATGTAGTAGTGCGTTCCGAAGCATTCCGTTCGCTGATCGCTGCGGATCACGCCCATGGATTTGCAGAGCTTGTTGGTGAAGGGATTGCCGGGAGAGGCGATCAGGATCTCTTCCGGCTTGTACTTCCGCATCACGTCGATGATCTCGTTGACGGCGTCGGCGGACCTGAGCGTCACCCAGCCTGGGTCCGAATCCGTCCCTTTCCGCGGATTGGTCCGCTTCAGGGCGACCATCAGTCGATCAGGGTTATAGAGGGAATCGACGAAGCCCATGGCCTTGATGCAGTACTTGCCCTTGGACACGGGGTCTTCTGGCCAGCCTTCGATTGTTATGGCCCGTTCTAGCCCCGTCTTGGTGTCGGTCCCCACCACGACTTTCACAGCGCAGTTGATCTCGCAGGCGCGGGAACAGACCTGGGGTACCTTCTTGCTGATCTTGAAGGTGGGTTGCTCCTGCGGGTGCTTCTCAAACTGGCCGACGGCCTCGAGGTTTTGAAAAGGGAAGGCCGCCATGGCAGGCGCGACCCCCGCTATCCCCGCGGCGCGTATGAAGCCCCTTCGAGATAGCTTGTCAGTTTTTTCCATCTTTGCTCCTTGACCTCGTTGGATTTGGAACCTACTTGAGCCCAGGTTCGCTCGTCGGTTGATGGTGGTTGCCGTTACCCTCCGATAGCTGCCATGGAGAACGGCGCATGCTGGGTCTGTGGAGTGAATAGGTTGTGCCATGCTGGCTTGTGGGTGGCGATCTGACGCAACGCCCCACGCAGTGCCTCGTCCCCCTGGCGCAGATAAGGCTTCAGATCGACGCCGCCGCGGGCGAACAGGCAGGCTTTCGCCAGGCCCGAAGCGGTCACACGAAGGCGGTTACAGCAATCACAGAAATGGTTTGAGACGGGGGTAATGATGCCGATCTTTCCAGCGGCCCCCGCGATCCGGAGGTAGCGCGCCGGGCCATGCGGATCGGCCGAGGTCAGCTCCTCGAGCCGGTACCTCTGTTCCAACTTGCGCAAGATCTCTGCGCCAGAGACCCAAGTGGAATGCCAGTCCGCTCGTTCCATGGTCGGCATGTACTCAATGAAGCGAACGGTGTAAGCCTGCCGCAGTGTGAGTTCGGCGAAGTCGGAGACTTCGTCCTCGTTGATCCCCCGCATGACCACGGTGTTGATCTTCACCGGCGGGAAGCCGGCGATTTCAGCGGCGGCAACGCCGTCGAGCACCTCCTGCAGATCTCCCCCGCGGGTGATCTGCGCGAAGGTCACGGGGCGGAGAGAATCGAGGCTTACGTTCAGCCGCTCCACGCCCGCTCGGCGCAACTCCTCTGCCATCTGAGCCAGGAGCACGCCGTTCGTCGTCAGCACAAGCGAACGCATGCCAGGAATTGCGACCAGCCTCTCCAGGAATCCGATCACGCCTCTGCGAACCAGAGGTTCGCCGCCCGTGACCCGTATCTTGCACAGGCCCAGCGCGACCGCCTGTCGCGCGATGCGCTCCAGCTCTTCGAATCGCAAGATGTCTTCGTGTGGAATCCAGGGGACGCCCTCGGCGGGCATGCAGTAGCGGCAGCGCAGGTTACAGCGGTCGGTGACGGAGAGCCGGAGGTAGTTGATTAGCCGGCCTTGCAGGTCGGTCAAGCTGCCTGGAGACTCGTCACAAGGCGGGAGATCGCTCATGACAACCCAGTCCCAAAAAAGCACTCCCAAAACAGATCAGACTAACCGGGGAACTTTCATGGCGTCTGTGATATGGCTCACCCGTTGCTGTGCGTGTCCGAGCGCACTCAGGCGTGTGACGGCAAGCTAGCGCGTTACTTCGATCGAGGTCTGCGCCGAGGCCAGGTCGGTTACCGGCGGTCGCCGGTGCTTCCCGGAATACACGACGTCCATGAAGAATTGGTTCGCCTTGGCGTAGCGAAAGCGCGCTCTTACCCCCAGCGGCCCACGCACCGTTACGGGGACGTGGAAAGCGAAATCGTAGCTAGCCGATTGCTGCGCCAATATGGCCGGACGGAACTTTGGTCCGAGCGGATGCCAGAGGTCAGGCTTCATCACCATCTGCCCGGCGCTATTGATGGCCAGCGGCTTGAGGATGTAAGAGCCGGCTTCGATGTGGTTCGCGTCGTCGAGCAAGCCAGAATGGAAGATGGCGTGGCCGGAGGCATCCCCCACCACAACTTCGATCCACGCGCGCGCGATATTGAGCGGTCCGGTGGGAAAGCCATGCCCGACTTTCCTGTTGGTAAGCCTGACCTTGAAAGCGAGCTCGCTCGTTGCGCGGCAAGCTTGTGGAGCCTCGATCTGCAACTCGACGATCGGCCCCCGCGGCCACGTGTTGGCGATCTCCGGCACCTCCCGCTCGCCTCGCAGCCACTGCTCCACATTGCGGATGTGCGCTCCCGAATCGTGCACCCCGATGGCTGCGGGCATGTACTGATTGCCGGCGGCGAATGCATGATTGCGGTGGCGTCGCCCGAGCCGTGTCTTTAGGTCATAGGGGTCCGCCTCATGGACGGCGGTGGTCACAAGGTACATGTGGCACTGCTGGCAATATTGCCGCCGCGATGGGTCCGGGTCGGTGTTCCATTTACCGCGCTTCCAGTCGTCGTACTGGGTCTCGACCTGCACCGGGCCCTCACGCTCGTCGAGGACGTCAAACTCCTTGTGGCAGGCGGCGCAGGATTCGGGGCGGCGCACGAGTGTCAGGTCATAATCCTGATTGTGCTGGTCGGGATAGGCGCGGAGCAGGAAATGGTTTACCCAGCGGCCGAAGCCACTGGCGGCGGATTCGTACAGATAGGGCTCCGGCGCACCCAACACGTAGCTGCCGATGCCGCGCTCATCCACCTTGCGAATGGCGTGGCAGACGACGCAGCTATCGCCCTCCCGGTAGCCGGGCGCGGAGCGGCCTAGTAAGGGGTCCTTGTGGCCGGAGAGCATCGAGACCGGATCGTGGCAGGCACCGCACTTTTCCGTTTCGCGGATGCCCTTCACCCCGGTCGTGACGGCCCGGACCTCCTGGAAGAATTCGTCTTCTGCCGACCAGCGATGCGCGCTCGACCTCCACTCCTGGTAAATGGCGGCATGACAATCCGAGGTGCCGCAGGAATCGGAATTGGCGAGCACTTCCACCGGAATCGGGCGACCCGTTTCCGTTTCCACCATGCTGGGCTGAAAATCCGAAGTGCCGATGTGCTGGCCCCAGAACTGTCGGCGTTGCTCACGGGAGAAGTGGGTCGCCAAGAGACCACAAAAGGCAAATAGAGCCAGCGTGGGGATTCCGGCCTGAATCCACATCCGCCGCCGCACGAGGACGTAGCTCGGCCGGTCATCTGACGTCGAAGACGGCCACAAGTGATAGGCAAGGAACGGCAGCGCCAGAATCCCACTCCAGAGGTGCAGTGAATCCCATACCGAACCGATGAAGCGTCCGAATGCAGCCTGCCAGCCGACCACCAGTCCTGTCACAACACTGGTAGCAAGCAGCCAGAATCCGATATATGCCGAGATCTTCTTACTTGTGCGGGCCACCTTTCGTGCGCCAAGCCAGTGGCTCAATTGCCAAAGAGCGAAGATCGGTACGGCAGCCAAGCCTGCGGCGGTGTGGAGCACGATAGCCAACTGGGCAAAGACACTGAACGGGAGTATGGCTATGGCACAGCCGCTTAGCACGACGCACAACAATCCCCCGCCCGCAACGCCAAACCTAAGAATGCTCTTCTCGGAAAGGAAGGCATGTCGCACGGGTGAGCTCTCGTAACTGGGCTCGGCCATCGTCTTCTGGTCAGGGACTCCGGACACGTGTAACACCACACTATCAATACAGTTGAGTCCTCCCGCACGAACAGAGCGGATGTCACACTTCTATGTGACCGTTAAACCGGCAAGGACGCAGTTGCTGCTTGCCCGTATTGGCGGCTGAGCCTTGTGGGGCCTGGGCCACAAGAGCGAGCATGCGGATTCATGCATTTGGGGTTCATAGTGGTAACTCTCCCGGCCAGGCCGGGGCCTAGTTTAGAAGCGCTTTCCCTCATGGAGGACCCACCGCAAGAAATCCTTCGAGCATGCCGCTCGAATTGTCCGGGGAGATGTCCATTAGGAATTGTAAGGGGGCTTTTGTAGTGCTGGCCGACGACTGTACGAGCGGACGGCCAAACACCCCAAGGTGTTAGCGCACGCGAAAGGCAGACACGAAGCCGTGACTGTCTATCAGGTATCCACGCCGATCCCACAAGTTCGCGCCTTGAGCCAAAAGCCGCTTGTTCAAACCCACGAGCCTGTGATCCACACCAATACCGATTCGAGGAGGCCATGACAGGCCATGAAGCTCACCGGCACAGTCCTGAGGTGTTCGGCTCGCAAAGTCAACTCCAGCAGCAAGGAGACCTACGTCACCAACCTGCTGGTCCTGGACCCGGAGAACAGCTCCGGCACGAACTACGCAGTGGAGGTGTGGGACGTCAAGCTCCACGAGGTTCGTGACGGCGGCTGGCTGAAGTTCTGAGAATTTGGTACGATTTGGTACGGTGTAAGTGAGTAAGCCCTTTCTAAGTCGTTGAAATCAAACGTGGGCCTGTGGCGCAGCTGGGAGCGCGCTTCCATGGCATGGAAGAGGTCGTCGGTTCGATCCCGACCAGGTCCACCATCTCTTTTTTCTGGGCTGACTGCTAGGGCTTCTTCTCAGCCTCTTCGACTCTCTTTTGGAACTTCTTCAGCAACTTGATTTCGGGGGCGTTGAGGCCACCCGGCTCGCTCGCCGTCCACAAGGGGGGCCCTTCCAATCCAGGGCCATGGGCGTCGAACACCGCCAGGCTGTCGGCGGTGGCGGGGAGAGGATTGTTCACGGCTGGGGGCATCGGTAACCCGCCTCGGTTGCTTCCGAAGCTCACTCCAACTCCGGAGGCTTTGCGCACGACCATGATGAGATCAGCATCCTCGGCTGTATTCGTGACCTGATAACGCTTCCAGTGCCGCAGTCCTTCCTGGATCGCGCTTTTGGCACGGTGCAGCTCGAATGGAATCTTCGAAGAGTCCGCCTCCGGTCCCTGCGGGATGGTCACCAGCACCCGCTTGGCTTTCAGGATCGTGCGGCTCACAGCTCCAGTCTCAATGGTTTGCGCGCAGCAGAATGCTGAAGCCAGGAGGACGGCAGCGACGCGAGGCCAACTCTTCATGTCAACACCCGTCTAACCACGTGGACAGCGCGAATTCTATCCTTTTCATCCCGTGACCACCACGGTTATCACATTGCAATCCTGCCCGGGATTGAAGTCCACAGTCACGGACGTGTTCATGGGGAATTGCGCGGCATGGTCGCCGCAGAAGGCGAACTGGTTGGGGAAGCCGTTGCTCTGCAAGGTGACAAAGGTGATAAAGCTGCCGTTGTTCGAGACAGATACCTGGACCGAGCTGACCGTGCCGCTCACCGCCTGCATGTTGGACTTGAAACCGAAGGCGGTGACACCGCCGCAGCCGGTGAGCATGGGCGCCGAAGCGAGGATGAGGGCAAACGTGATCAGGAGCGCAAGGGACCGCATAGCGCGCCTCCAGCAAGCACCATTGTATCGCCGCCCTTAGCCGCTAGCTGTGATCTGCCGCATGTCGGCCTGGGGTGCGGGCACGCCGTCGCGGTAGGTCACCACGTTCCCCGAGATTGCCGGCACACGCTCTCCGGGCACCAGAATACCGACCAGATTCAGGGGGTCGGCGGCAGAGACGGTGATGGTCTCGCCGCTGGGCGGCACGGTGCGCATGTTGCGCACGGAATCGACCGCCAGCGGGAGCGCGAACTGCTCGCCGAGGAAGCCGGAGACGAAGCGTCCGCCACGCACCTCGCCGCGGTCTTCCAGGCGGCGGAAGCCGATCAGCAGTTCCCGCCACTTGGGGAGCACCGACTCGCGCGCCAGCAAGTCGCGGAAGACCACTCCGTAGCGGCGCAGCAGCATCCAGCAGGTGGCCTCGACCGCCTTGTTGCGCTCGGCCGCTTCTCCGGCATAGAGCAGTGACCAGCGCCCGGCGGAGTGGCGCGGGCGTGCGGCCCGCTGCGAGCCCTGCCCGGCGCGGCGCCGGGGATCGATCAGCGAGCGCAGGTTGTCGAAGCCGTCGGCGGTGATCAGCCCGGCCGCGACCAGCTCCCACAACCCGGTCTCGATCTCCGCCTTCAGCTTGCCGGTGCCGCGTACGATGTCGGCAAAGAACGAGGCGCCGCGGCCCTTCAGGAAATCGAAGACATCGCGGGCACCCTGGCTCAGGCCGCGCAGTTCGCTGTCGCCAGTGCGGTGGGGCAGCATCCAGTCCGATTCCTCGCGCACGAAGAAGGTGATGGGGGCGACGCTGGTGGGGATGACGCGGCGGATGCTCTTGGCCGAGTCTTCCAGGGTCGCCGGATGCGGCGACAGCCGTCCCCAGCCTACCGCGCCCGTGAGACAGAGCTGGTCGAGCGCCGCGGGGTCGTAGTCGGCGATGCGCCGCGCCAGCACCTGCCGCTCCCAGGCGTTGGCCGGGATCTCGAAGCCCTGCAGCTGGCGCAGGACCTCCAGGGCGCCGCGCTCGCCCCGGGTCTGCAGTCCGGGGGCGACGTGCTGCCAGCGCAGCAGCCAGCGCATGAACTGCGCCGAGGTCACCGGCTCGATCTGCTTGCGCAACGTGCCCAGGGTCAGGCGATGGATGCGGGCCAGCAGCCGGCGCTCGCACCACTGCTCTTCCTGATGGTGTGGGACAGCCGCCCCCGGCTGTCCGTGGACGAATTTTCCCCGCAGGATGGTCCCGGCGGCCTCCATCCGCAGCAGCGCTTTTTCAATCTCCCTGGCATGAAGAGAAAGAATGCTGCCCAGCTCGCTCGCCGAGGTCGGCCCCAGATGTTGCATCCAGCCGGTGACGGCGGAGAGCAGGGCATCGTCGGCGGACTGGCCGTTGCCGAGCTCAGGGACGGCCTGCGCGAACGACGCATCCGGATAGATCGCCCGAAAGGCTTTCACCCGCTCCACTGCGACCCAGTAGCGCTGGCCATGCAGACTCGCGAGTGCCGCTCGTCCATCGCGCACCAACAGTTCGAAATACGGTCTCCACCTCTCCGCCGACCACGTGGCGCGACCGCTCTCGGCCGCGAGGGTATGCTCGAAGATCTCCGGCAACGCGATCATGGTCAGGAGCGTGTCGTGCAACTCGTCGGCATCGCGGACCTCCGGCCAGGCGTCGGCCTGCACCTCGGCGATGGCCGCCGGCTCCAGGCGCCCGACCTCCTCCAGCACCGACTCCGGCAAGGTGCGCCGCATGTTGACGGCGCGCGCGCGGCGTTCTTCGAGCGGGGCATCGTCGAGATAGGCGTAGGGGTTGGCGTTCAGGATCTCGTGTGAAAAGGCCGAGGGGATGGGCGTGTCCACGGCGACGAACTTGATCGTGCCGTCCTCCAAGCCGCGCAGCACCTGCTTCAGGCCTTCGAGGTCCATGGCCTCGTGCAGGCAATCCTTCATGACCTCCTGCACCAGCGGGTGGTCGGGGATCTTGATGTCGCCGATGATGTTCTCCTGGCAGGCTGAGACGTCGGGAAAGACCGAAGCCAGCAGGTCGTCGCCGCGCATGCGCTGGATCTGTGGGGGGACTTTCTTTCCGCCCATGAAGCGCAACAGCGCCAGGGAGCGGTTGGCGTCCCAGCGCCAGCGGGTCTGAAAGATGGGCGAGCCGGTCAGCACCGCCTGCTCCAGCACCGGCTGCACGGTTTCGGCGTGGAGGAACTGGAACACGTCGGCCAGCGGGAAGCTGTGCTGCTCGGCCAGCGCGATGTTGAGGCCGTTGTCGGTGGCGGCGGCCTGCAATTCGAAATTGAATGAGCGGCAGAAACGCTTGCGCAGCGCCAGTCCCCAGGCCTTGTTGATGCGCCCGCCGAAGGGAGCGTGGATGATGAGCTGCATCCCGCCGCCTTCGTCGAAGAAACGTTCGGCGATGACCGTGTGCTGCGTGGGCACCGCGCCCAATACGGCGCGGCCTTCCACGACGTACTGGACCGCCTGCTCGGCGCCGGCGCCGTCGAGGCCGCATTCCTGCTTCAGCCAGGCGACGGCGTTCGCCAGCTCGGGAGATTTCTGGTCCACCTGGCCGGGCACAGTCGTGGGCACCAGTTTCGAGATCTGCTCGCGCAGTTCCGCCACCTGCAGCGACAGCTCCGCGGTGCGCGAGGGCGCCTCGCCGCGCCAGAAGGGGATTCCCGGCGGCGCGCCGTGTGCGTCCTCGACCAGGATCCTTCCCGAGTTGCCCTCGATACGCCGGATCAGCCACGAGGTGTTGCCCAGCAGGAAGATCTCGCCCTTCATGCTCTCGACGGCGAAATCTTCGTCCACGGTGCCGACCACCGTGCCTTCCGGCTCGGCGACGATGGTGAACAGCGCGGTCTCGGGGATAGCGCCGCCGTTGAGGATGGCGGTCATGCGGGCGCCGCGGCGTGCGCGCAGCCGCCCGTTCACTTGGTCGCGATATAGATACGCACCGTAGCGGCCACGCCGCGCCGCCAGTCCTTCGGACAGCATCACCAGCAGCGAGTCGTAGGCCTGGCGCGAAAGGTTTCGGTACGGATAGGCCCGGCGCAGCAGGGTATAGAGGTCTTCTTCCCTCCACTCTTCAGCCGCGCAGCAGGCCACGATCTGCTGGGCCAGCACGTCCAGCGGCTCCTCGGGGATGATCAGCCGGTCGAGGTCGCCCTGACGGATGGAGCGCACCAGCGCGGCGCATTCGATCAGTTCATCACGGGTAGTGGCGAAGATGCGGCCTTTGGGAACGGCGCCGCGCATCGGGGCCCCCGGCGCGCCCTGGGGTTGGGCGTGCTGGGGTGAGGGCCAGTGTCCGGCGCGGCCGATGCGCTGCAAGGTCACGGCGATGGAGCGCGGGGAACTGAGATGCACCACCAGGTCCACGGTGCCCACGTCGATGCCCAGCTCCAGCGAAGCGGTCGCTACCAGGACCTTGACTTCGCCGTTCTTCAGCCTTTTCTCCGCCGCCAGGCGCAGCTTGCGGGCCAACGAACCGTGGTGGGCCGCGACCGCTTCTTCTCCGAGCCGTTCGGCGAGGTGGAAGGCGACCCGCTCCGCCAGCCGCCGCGTGTTGACGAAGACCAGGGTGGAGCGATGCTGACGGACCAGCTCGGCGATGCGCTCATACATCTCGTCCCACATCTCGTTGGAGGCGACGGAGCCGAGCTCGGAATCCGGCACCTCGACTGCAAGGTCGAGGTGCCGCTTGTGCCCGATGTTCACCACCGCCGGCGCGGGACGCCCGGCGCCGGTCAGGAAATGCGCCACCAGCTCGATCGGCTTCTGGGTGGCGGAAAGCCCGATGCGTACCTGGGGCTTGGCCGTGAGCTGCTGCAGCCGCTCCAGCGAGAGCGAGAGGTGGGCGCCGCGCTTGTCGTCGGCCACGGCATGGATCTCGTCCACAATCACGGTCTCGACATCGCGCAGGATGGCGCGGCTCTTCTCCGCCGTCAGCAGGATGTAGAGCGACTCCGGCGTGGTGACCAGGATGTGCGGCGGGCGCTTGAGCATGGCCCGGCGCTCGTGCATCAGGGTGTCGCCGGTGCGGACGGCGGTGCGGATCTCGGGCATCAGCAGGCCACGCTCTCCCGCCATTTGCAGGATCTCGCCCAGCGGCACTTCCAGGTTCTTCTGGATGTCGTTGCCCAGCGCCTTCAGCGGGGAGATGTAGAGCACTTCGGTGCGATCTTCCAGGTGCCCGGCCACGGCCTTGCGCACCAGGCGATCGATGCAGATGAGGAAGGCGGAGAGCGTCTTGCCCGAGCCGGTGGGGGCGGAGATCAGGGTGGTGCGGCCAGCCAGGATCTCGGGCCAGCCCTGCTCCTGGGGTTCGGTGGCGGTTCCGAACCGGCCCTCGAACCACTCGCGGACCAGCGGATGCGCCCAGTCCAGGGCCCTGGACTTGCCTACAATCTCCGATTCCCCCGGTGTCATCCTTGCATTCTACGGCGGGAGCGGCATTTTCGCAAATTCTTCGCCCCATAGACGGCGTATGCTGGAGTGCGCCGGGAGGCCGCATGTACAGGTACGCGCTCGCGGGCGTGGTCCTCGCCGCCTTGGCGACTCTCTTTCTGGCGGGGTTCGTGCTGCGTTGGGTGGGCCAGTTCGGGCCGTACGCCGTCTTTGCCACCGCCCTGGGGTTCCGCATCGCCATCCTGGTGCTGGTAGTGTGGCTGGCGCTGTCGCTCCTCTATCGCGGCCCGGGACGCATGTCGTGTCTCCTGTAGAATCCTGCCCGGATGGCGCCGACCCTCCAAGACCTGGTCCGATGCCCCAAGTGCGGCGGGGCGGAGATCGTCTACTCCTGCGAGCCCAAGTGCTGCTTCAACCACGTCTGCGCCGATTGCCGCAGCACCTTCGAGATCAACACCCACAAGACCGGGGAATTCGATCGAACCTCGCAGCTCCCCTTCGCCGAACCCGGATCGGGCGACCCCACCACCGGTTGCGCCGCCTGCGAGAGCCTGAACCTGGCGGTATTGCGCAGTGAGGGAGACGAGGTCCTGTTGGTCTGTGGGAAGTGCCGGGCTGTTCTTAAGCTCGCGATCGAAGAGTTCGTCCCAGGCAGTTTCTGATCGGCATGTACAATCACGTGTTCCTTAACTGAGTACCGAGTACTGAGTACTTTATGTCCAAGAAGCGCGCCAGGAAGATCAAGCTGTTGCTGCTCGATGTGGACGGGGTCATGACCGACGGCGGTCTCTGGTTCATTCCAGCTCCCGCCGGTGGCTTGCGCAACACCCGTGCGCAAGCGAAGGCGAAGGCCGATGCCGGTGATTTCGGGATTGCCAGCGACAGTTTCGTCGAGGTCAAAGGATTCCATGCGCACGACGGCACGGCGATGTCGCTGGCCCGGCTGGGCGGGCTCAAGGTCGGGCTCATCACCAAGCGCATCTCGGAGACGGTGGCCCTGCGGGCCCGCGACCTGCGCCTGGATCACGTCTATCAGGGATGCGCCGACAAGGTCGAGGCCTTCCGCGAGGTGCTGGAGCGCGAGCGCCTCCGTCCGGAGCAGGCCTGCTACGTCGGGGACGACATCATTGACCTGCCGGTGATGCGCAAATGCGGCTTTGCCGTGGCCGTGGCCAATGCCCGCGAAGAGGTGAAGGACGAGTCCCACATGGTCACCGACCACGCCGGCGGCGCCGGGGCGGTGCGCGACGCCGTCGAGTACATCCTCCGCGCCCAGGGCAAGTGGGACGAGGTTGTGGCCGCCTATCTTTCGCAGCGCACCCCCGACAAGAAGGAAAAGGAATAGGACGCAGGAGGCAGGAGGCGGGAGGCAGGAGGCAGGAGGCAGGGTTCTGCTTCCTGCCTCCTGCTTCCTGCCAGCTTCTTATTGTGGACGGCCCTGGAGAACGGGCGTCTGCGTGGTCCCAGTTTGGTTGTCCTGCGCGGGCGCGGGCTTCCAGGCAGTGGCGTTGGCGGGCGCCTTCGGGTCCACGCCGAAGTCCCACACGTACAGGTTGATCTCGTTCAGGCTGAGCATTTCCACGATGGCGTACTCGCCGGTGGGGAGCGGAGCAGCCGGCACGATCTTCATCCATCCGCCGGACATGGCTGTCGCCTCGGCGTCCACAAAGCTCTGCTGCTGCTTGACGCTGCCGGTGATGGCGACCTTCAGATTGCCGACCACGCGCACGTCCTTCTTGCGTTCCAGGCGCACGATGCGGAAACGCTGGGTCGCTTCCGGAGGGGGCCCGCCGCTGGTGCTTGCGCTGGCTCCCGGATCGGGCTCCGTGTCCACGTTCACGTAGAGGACGGGGCGGTCTTCGTGGGCCTGCACCCGCGCCCGGTCACCCTTCAGCTCGATGCTCTGCTTGGCCACCGAAAACGGGTTGATGGCGGCGCGCAGGATGTTCTTGCCCGTCTGCTTCTTGATCTCGCTGCCGGACTGTACCAGTTCCGCCAGCTGTTTCTGTCCGCCGAAGTCGTCGAGCAGGAAAACGCCGCCCTGTGAGGGCAGACGCAGGCCGGGCGCCACCGTCGGCGATTTGGCCTCTTCTTCCTTGCGCTCCGCCTCCAGCTCCTCGGAGATCTCCTTGGTTTCGGAGGAGACGCTCCCCCGCTCTTTCTCCCATCTCTCGGTCGCCGCCCAGTCCACCAGTGAGGCCGGCAACTCTTCCCAGTCGAAGCGTTCCGCGCTCAGGTAGCGGACGCGGTCTCCTTTGACCTCGTACTTCACCACCGACTGGAAGGTGCCGTCCTTCAAGATGAGGCGCTTGGCGCCCTCCGCGTGAGCGGGCAGGACGACACATAGCGACATCAAGGTCGCGAAGGCCATGGCAACCGCGACTTGGCGCGCGTGGCGCATATGGGCAGTATGGTCTGTTCCGATTAGATGCGGCAAGCCCTTCCTGAGGCAACCTGGAACGGCCCCGGATCCGGGAGTTTCCTGCCGCCGCGTTTTCTGCCATAATTGGTCGTGCACCCCAGTATCGCCCAGGCGACTTCCAGCCCATGCCTGGGATTCGTAGCCCCACAATCCAATGACGAGCCGAGGAGCAGATGGCGAAATACATTTTCGTAACGGGTGGCGTGGTGTCTTCCCTGGGCAAAGGACTGGCGGCGTCGTCGATCGGCTGCCTGTTGGAGGCCCGCGGACTGAAGGTGAATCTTCAGAAGTTCGACCCGTATCTCAACGTCGATCCCGGGACCATGTCGCCCTTCCAGCACGGGGAGGTCTTCGTCACCGATGACGGCGCCGAGACCGACCTCGACCTCGGCCACTACGAGCGCTTCACCCACGCCAAGCTCAGCCGCGATAACAACTGGACCACCGGCCGCATCTACGAGCAGATCATCACCAAGGAGCGGCGCGGCGACTACCTCGGCAAGACGGTGCAGGTCATCCCCCACGTCACCAACGAGATCAAGTCGGCGATGAAGAAGATCTCGGCCGATGTCGACGTGGCCATCGTGGAGATCGGCGGCACCGTCGGCGATATCGAATCGCTGCCTTTCCTGGAAGCCATCCGCCAGATGCGCCAGGAGCTGGGCCGCGAGAACACGCTGTTCGTGCACGTGACTCTGGTGCCCTGGATCGGCGCCGCCCAGGAGCTCAAGACCAAGCCGACGCAGCATTCGGTGAAGGAGCTGCTCTCCATCGGGATCCAGCCCGACATGCTGCTGTGCCGCACCGACCGCTTCCTCTCCAAGGACCTGAAGGGCAAGATCGCGCTCTTCTGCAACGTGGAAGAGCAGGCGGTCATCACCGCCAAGGACGTGGCCTCGATCTACGAGGTCCCGCTGGTCTTCTCCAAGGAAGGCGTGGACACTCTGGTCCTCAAGTACCTGCACATCGACGCCCCCGCCCCCGACCTCTCGCCCTGGGAAGACCTGGTGCACCGGGTCTACAACCCCAAGGCCGAGGTGAAGATCGGCATCGTCGGCAAGTACGTCGAATACGAGGATTCCTACAAGTCGCTGAAAGAAGCGCTGGTGCACGGCGCCCTGGCCCACAACCTGAAGCTCAACGCCACCTGGGTGGAAGCCGAGGGGCTCGAGACCAAGGACAAGGAAGATCGCAGCTACGAATCGCAACTTGAGGGCTTCGACGGCATCCTGGTGCCGGGCGGCTTCGGCAAGCGCGGCATCGCCGGCATGCTGAATGCCATCCGCTACGCGCGCGAGAGGAAGGTCCCGTATTTCGGCATCTGCCTGGGCATGCAGACGGCGTGCATCGAGTTCGCGCGCAACGTCTGCCACCTGGAAAACGCCAACTCCAGCGAATTCGATCCCGCCACCGAGCACCGCGTCATCTACAAGCTGCGGGAACTGCGCGGGGTGGAAGAATTAGGCGGCACCATGCGCCTTGGGGCGTGGACCTGCAAGCTGGAGCCCGGTTCGCTGGCCAGCCGCATCTACGGCGCCGCCGAGATCAGCGAGCGCCACCGCCACCGCTACGAGTTCAACCGCGAGTACGAGGCGGTCATGACCGGCGCCGGGCTGCGCATCACCGGCTCCACACCCGACGGGACGTACGTGGAGATCGTCGAGTTGCCCGACCATCCCCATTTCCTGGGATGCCAGTTCCATCCCGAGTTCAAGAGTAAGCCGCTGGAGCCCCATCCGCTCTTCCGGGCGTTCATCGGAGCTTCCTACGAGCACGGGAAGAAGCTGCGTTCGATGAAAGAAACGGCCGAGATCGAGATGTTCCTGCGCCCCGAGCGGGCCACGCGGCGGTAGAATTCAGCCGCAGAGAACGCCGAGATCGCAAAGGTTTTCTTTCAGGTTCGCTGCGCTCTCCGCGGTCTCTGCGGTTAAACGCTCTTTATGAAGACCCATATCGACTGGTCCTTCCAACTCGACAAGATCATCATCGGGGGGCGGGAGCTGTTCCTGATCGCCGGGCCGTGCGTGATCGAAAGCGAGGACCACGCCCTCAAGATGGCCGAGTCGATCGCCGGGGTCTGCAAGGCGCTGCGCCTGCCCTACATCTTCAAAGCCTCGTACGACAAGGCCAACCGCACCTCCATCAAGAGCTTCCGCGGGCTCGGCCTCAAGGAAGGGCTGCGCATCCTGAAGAAGGTGCGGCACAGCGTGAATGTCCCGGTGCTCACCGACGTGCACGAGGCGGTGGACGTGCAGCGCGTCGCCGAGGTCGCCGACGTCCTGCAGATCCCCGCCATGCTCTCGCGGCAGACCGATCTGATCGTGGCCGCGGCGCGCAGCGGGCGGGCGGTGAACATCAAGAAGGGCCAGTTCGTCTCCCCTTGGGACATGCGCCACGCGGTCGAGAAATGCCGCGCCTCCGACAACGACCAGGTCTTCGTCACCGAGCGCGGCAGCTCGTTCGGCTACAACAACCTGGTGGTGGACATGCGCGGGCTGGCAATCATGCGTGAGTTCGCGCCCGTGGTCTTCGACGCCACTCACTCGGTGCAATTGCCTTCGGCAAGTGTGGGACAGCCGCCCTCGGCTGTCCGCGACAACAATGACAGTGGACCGGCCGTTTCCGGCGGCCAGCCGCAATTCATCCCCGTGCTGGCGCGCGCCGCCGTGGCCGCCGGCGTCGACGGCGTCTTCCTGGAAGTGCACGACGATCCCGCGCAGGCCAAGTCCGACGGCGCCAATGCCCTCGACCTGAAGAAGCTCCGCGGCGTCCTCACCGAGCTGCTCGCCGTGCACAAGGCCGTTTCCGCCAGGCAATAAATCCCTCCCGGCGCGATATGATGGCGCGCTTGAGCGCTCCGGGTTCGCAATTCGACTTCCTCTCCTGGCAGAAGGACGTGTGGGACGCGATGTCGCGGGTCTACGTTCTGGAAGTCGATCCCCGGATGTCGCCGATCGCCGACGGAGTGGTGCGCCGCGCCAAGCCGCGCGCCAACATGGACGTCCTCGATCTCGGCTGCGGCACCGGCAGTGTGGCCATCAAGCTGGCGGCGGCAGGAGCCCGCGTGCACGCTATCGACATCAGCGAGCAGATGCGGCGCATCGCCTCCACCCGTGCCGCGCGCGCCGGCTTCGATATCCTCGTCGAGGAAGGGCGCGCCGAACACATCCCGGCGCTCGACGGCTCCTTCGACACCGTGGTCGCCAGCCTCAGCCTGATGTTCGTCGCCGACAAGGCCGCGGCCGCCGCTGAGATCGCCCGCGTGCTCAAGTCGGAGGGCCGCTTCGCGGCCTCGGTCTGGGGCCCGCCTGAGGAATGCGACATCGTGCGCTTCCAGCGCCTGGTGGGCGCCTTCGCCCCCGAGCCTCCGGTCAAAGGCGTGGGTCCCGGTGCCCTCGCCGATCCCGCCCTCTTCCTCGAACTGCTCTCGCGGAACGGCGTGGCCGCTCGAGTTCAGCAGGAGGTCGTCACCTGGGGACATCCGAACCTGCAGCACGCCTGGGACACGTTCACCAGCGTGACCGCCCTGCGCATGGCTCCGGAGCAGCAGGATAAGGCGCGCGCCGCCGTCATCCAGCAGATGTGGCCCGACCCCACCGCCCCCCGCGTCTTCCACAATATGGTGCAGTACATCGTGGGGTTCAAGAGGTGAGCGCACCTTCGCTGGCGGTCTGTTAACATCTTGCGTCCCCATGAACCGTACCGGTGAGAACGTGGTGCGCATCGAGGCGGAAGCTCTGCGCGAACTGGCCGGCCGCATCGCGGGGCCCATGGCCGGGCCCTTCCAGCGCACCGTGGACCTGCTGTTCGGCTGCTCGGGCCGCGTGGTCGTGACCGGCATGGGGAAGAGCGGACTGATCGCTCGCAAGATCGCCGCCACTCTGAGTTCCACCGGGACGCCGTCGCTCTACCTGCATCCCGCCGAGGCCCTGCACGGCGACCTTGGCATGGTCGTAGCGGGCGACGTGGTGATCGCCCTTTCGGCCAGCGGGGAGACGGAGGAGATCGTCGCCCTGCTGCCTACGCTCAAGCGCCTGGCCGTGCCCGTGGTCTCGTTCACCGGCGACAGCCTGTACGCGCCGCAATCGCCGCCCCGCGTTTCTACCCTGGCCCAGGCCGCCGACATCGCCCTCGATTGCTCCATCGCCCAGGAAGCGTGCTCGCTGGGCTTGGCGCCCACCGCCTCGACCACCACCATGCTGGCGCTGGGCGATGCGCTGGCGGTCGCGCTGGCAGACCGCCGAGGGTTTCGCGAGGAAGACTTCGCGGAGCTCCATCCCGGCGGAAAGCTGGGCAAGAAGCTGGCCCGCGTCTCGCAATTGATGCACACCGGGGACGCCATCCCGCGGGTCAGTCCGGCGACGAAGATGACCGATGTCATCTACGAGATGTCGCGCAAGAAGCTGGGCATCACCACGGTGGCCGAGGGCGAGAAGCTGCTGGGCATCATCAGCGATGGCGACTTGCGCCGTCTGCTGGAACGCCGCGGGAAGGACGTCCTCGACCTCAGCGCCGGCGAATGCATGACGGCGAACCCCAAGACCATCGCCCCGGATGAATTCGCCACCAAGGCCCTGAATATCATGGAAGAGAAGAAGATCACCTCCCTGGCCGTGGTGGGGGGCGGACGACTGGTCGGTATCGTCCACCTGCACGACCTGTGGGGGACGGAAATGGTCTGATTTGCGATTTGTGATTTGCGATTGCCACAGAGTTAAATGAATCGCAAATCACAAATCACCAATCACAAATCCTATGTATCACTACGACCCCACCACCGCCCTTGATGAGCTCAAGGAAGAGGCGCAGCTGCCCAACCCGGTGCATGTGCGTGACATGATCCTGCGCAAGCACCCCAGGCCCGACCAGTCGCTGGAGCTGAACCGCAAGTTCCTCGCCTACCAGAAGGACTTCGCGGAGCTGCAGAAGCTGGCGCGCGACATTCTGGAGCAGCTGGCGCGGTAGGGAACGGCGCCTCCGCGCAGCAACGTTCGCTGCTCACCTCACCACTTGGCGCCCGCCGTCTGGCCGCGATGCAGGGCCTCCGCGATCCGGACTGCTGTCTCCAGGACTTCGCGCAATTGATCGGGCGGCGTCAGGCGCATCCCGCGGTACACCGCCAGCCACCGTCCCGCTCCCTGTACGCATAATCCTGCGTCCTGCGGCAACTGCTCGAACGCGAGCGTCACGTCCGCGGTGAAGAGGGCACGCACCTCCTCCGGCTTATCGCTGTGCAGAAAGAACCGCCGCGAGAACTCGGGAGCCGCTTCCAGGTCGATGTCGCTGAACCCGATTTTTTCCAGGATGTGGAAGAGGAAGTTTTCGGCGCACAGGTAGAAGGGTGGCAAGGGTGTTTCGAACCTGATGGCGACGACGGTGGACTGCGACTGCGACTTGCCCTGGCCGGTGGTGCGGTCGGCGATGATGACCTCCCGGCCCTGACGGCTGCCTCGCAGCACGTTCTCGTAGCTCACCCTCGGCGTCGCCATGCCCAGGGTGAACTGGACCTCCGAGAGCTCTTGCGCGACGGACGGATCCGCCTCCGCACTGAATGCGAAGCCGGACTCCATCGCGAACTGCTCCAGTGCCTCCCGGCGCTTGCGCCTTGCCCGGGCGACGGACCAGAGGATCAGCGCGAAGACGCAGACGGCCCCGCCGACCACAGCCAGGAGCAAGAGCGGCGGCGGACCGGCCTGGGTCCTTGAATAGAGCATCCAAGCGGCGAGCAGCATGCAGGTGATTATGCCATTGGGTACAATCGAAGATTCCGCTCTCGACGACAAGGAAGCCGAATGCACTATTGGTCAAAGTTGTTCATCCCCACCCTGCGTGAAGCGCCGGCCGACGCGGAGGTGGCGAGCCATAAATTCCTGCTGCGCGGCGGCTACGTCCGCCAGCTCGCCGCCGGCATCTACTCCTTCCTCTTTCTTGGGCATCGCGCCGAATTGAAGATCATCGACATCGTCCGCCAGGAGATGGACAAGATCGGCCAGGAGTTCTACTTGCCCGCCATCCACCCCCGCGAGCTTTGGGAGGCCAGCGGCCGCTGGTCGGTCATGGGCGACAACATGTTCCGCCTCAAAGACCGCAAGGGCGCGGAGTTCTGCCTGGGCTTCACCGAAGAAGAGGTCATGACCGAGATCGCGCGCAAGGAGCTGCGCAGCTACAAGCAGCTTCCCCAGATCTGGTACCAGATCCAGGCCAAGTTCCGCGACGAGCCTCGGCCCAAGTCGGGCCTGCTGCGCGTGCGCCAGTTCACCATGAAGGATTCGTACTCCTTCGACCTCGACGCCGCCGGCCTCGACATCAGCTACCAGAAACATTACGACGCCTACTGCCGCATCTTCGACCGCTGCCGCCTGAATTATGTGGTCGTCGAGGCGCACTCCGGCGCCATGGGCGGCTCGCAGTCGCATGAGTTCATGGTGTACACCGACGCCGGCGAAGACCTGGTGGTGAGCTGTCCCAAGTGCAAATACGCCGCCAACATCGAGAAGGCGACCTCGCGCCTGGACGTGATCGAGGACTACGAGGCCGTGGGCGACGGCAAACCCGTGCCTGTCCACACCCCGGGCCTGAAGACCGTGGAGGAAGTGGCGAATTTCCTCGGGGTCTCCCCCAAGAACAAGATGAAGACCATGGCGCTGATGGCGGTGGATCTGGGCGGCGATCCCAAGGAAGCGCGCAACAGCCCGGTCATCGCCTTCCTGCGCGGTGACCACCAGCTCAACGAAGCCAAGCTGGTTTCCGCCCTGCCCGGCATGGAGCTCCGCCCCATGCATCCGGAGGAGATTCAGGAGATCTTCCGCTCCCCCGCGGGCTTCCTCGGCCCGGTCACCGAGCATGGTTTCGAATTCCGTGGGGTGAAGGCCAAAGTGCTGGTGGACCGCGCCCTGCTGGGCCGCAAGAACCTGATCAGCGGCGCCAACAAAGAGGACTACCACCTGCGCAACGTCACGCCGGGGCGCGACTTCCACATCGCCGAGGACCAGTGGGCGGACCTGCGCGCGGTCGAGGCCGGCGAAGGCTGTCCCAACTGCGGCACGCCGCTGGTCGTCGCGAAAGCGGTGGAGATCGGGCACATCTTCAAGCTGGGATGCAAGTACTCGGAATCCATGGGGGCGCGAGTGCTCGACAAGGAAGGCAAGGAAGTCACCCCCATCATGGGCAGCTACGGTATCGGCATCGAGCGCATCCTGACCGCCGCCATCGAGCAGAACCACGACGAGCGCGGCTTCTGGCTGCCGCCCGAGATCGCCCCCTTTCACGTGATCGTGGTGGTCATCAACAGCAGGGACAAGGCGCAGGCCGAGGCCGCGGAGACGGTCGCCCGCCAACTGGAGCGGGCCGGGCTGGACGTCCTGCTCGACGACCGCGACGAGCGCCCGGGGGTCAAGTTCAACGACGCCGATCTCATCGGAGTCCCGGCGCGCGTGATCGTCGGCAAGAAGGCCGCGGAGGGCGTTGTAGAGTTGGTTCGGCGCTCGACAGGGGAGAAACGCGATGCTAACATCAGCGCCATCGCAGGCCAGGTGACGGAGTTCTTGCGGTAAACCGGCGGTTTCCGGCCTCGCACAGGCTCTCCGCTGAAGGACGCGGCGATGAAGACCATCAAGGCTCTGTTCGGTTTATTCGTGGTGGTGGCGATCGTTTATGTGGGGATCAAGGCGTTGCCCCCTTACTTCGCCAACTACCAGTTCGAGGACGTCATCGAGAACGAGACCAAGATGAACTCCTACAACCAGAAGAGCGACCACGAGATCCGCGAAGGCATCCTCAAGAAGGCCCGCGAGCTGGATATCCCTCTGACCGGCGAGCAGGTCAAGGTGCAACGCATGGGGTCGGAGCTGACCATCTCCGCCGACTACACCGTTCATATCGATATTCCTGTATATCCCTTCGATCTCCATTTCACTCCATCGAGCAAGAACAAACGGATTTGACCGGGCAGGCTCTGGCCAGAAAGCGACGAAGCGCAGTTCCGCAAAAACCTCTAAAATAGGTGTGCCGCTCTGGTAAGGATGGCCGCGGGAAACGGATTTCCGCCTGGCGCCATCTTATGTGAGTAGCGGTCCTGGTGCTCCGCTCCATCCATTCATGGCTGTCAAGCTGAAGCTGTCGAAATCCAGGAAAGGCGCCCGCTTGACCCCTGCCGCGGTCCGGCTCATGGTGGCCGCCGTTCTCGTTGTTGCCACCCTGGCGCTTGGCGTCTTTGCCTGGTACTACGTGAAATATCAGAAGATCGTGGACCGCCGCATGAGCGGCCGCATCTTCAGCAACGCCGCCAAGATCTACGCCGCGCCCAAGGAGATCCGGCTGGGCCAGAGCGTCACCAGCCAGGAGATCGCCGCCCAGCTGGTCCGCGCCGGTTACACCGACAAGGGAGACTCCCGGATCGGCACCTACCGGATGCTCAGCGGGGGCATCGAGATCACGCCGGGCCCCGAGTCGTATCACAACCGCGAAGGCGCGCTGGTCCGCATCACCAACGGCAAGGTGGACCGCATCGCCACCCTCGAGGGCAAGACCCAGGACCTCTCTGCCTACGAGCTCGAGCCCCAGTTGGTGACTGCGCTGTTCGAGGGCGAGCAGCGCTCCAAGCGCCGCCTCATCAGCTACAACGATATCCCCAAGGTGATGGTGGACGCGGTCCTGGCCATCGAGGACCGCCGCTTCTTCCAGCACGGCGGCGTGAACTATTTCCGCCTGGCGGAAGCCGCGCTCATCGATCTTCGCTCCGGCCGCAAGCAACAGGGCGCTTCCACGCTGACCATGCAGATCGCCCGCGGTTTCTTCCTCACGCCGCAGAAGACGATCACCCGGAAGCTTTCCGAGATGCTCATCGCCGTGCAACTGGAGCAGCGCTTCAGCAAGCAGCAGATCTTCGAGCTGTATGCGAACTCCGTCTACATGGGCCAGCGCGGCTCGTTCACCGTCAGCGGCTTCGGCGAAGCCTCTCAGGCCTACTTCGGCAAGGACATCAAATCCCTCACCCTGCCTGAGGCGGCGTTGCTGGCGGGCATGATCCAGCTCCCCAACGCCTACAATCCTTACAAGAACCCGGAGCGCGCCCTCGAGCGCCGCAACCTGGTGCTCGATTCCATGGTCGAGACCGGGGCCATCCAGCGCAAGGAAGCCGAGCGCGCCAAGGCCACGCCGCTCAAGCTCGCCCCGCCGAACGTGGACGCCACCGACGCGCCGTACTTTGTGGACTTGGTCAAGGACACGCTCACCCAGCGCTACAACGAGCGTGACCTGAACGAGAACGCCCTCCGCATCTACAGCACCCTCGATCCCGACCTGCAGCGCGCAGCCGCGGAGGCGGTCCAGGCCGGGATGAAGCTGGTGGACGAGCAGGTCACCAAACTGCGCACCAAGAGATTGAAGGTGGGCGCCGGCAAGGCCGCCAAGACCGAGACCAAGGTCGCTCCCGGCCCCCAGGCCCAAGTAGCGCTGGTGGCCATGGACCCGCACACCGGCGAAATACTGGCCCTGGTGGGCGGACGCAACTACGGCATGAGCCAGTTGAACCACGCCGTCGCCAAGCGTCCCACCGGTTCCATCTTCAAGCCGTTCGTGTACGCCGCCGCCATCAACACCGCGCTGACCAACCCCCAAGCGGCATTCACTCCGGCTTCCATGGTGGACGACTCGCCCACCACCTTCGCGTTTGGCGACCAGATCTACGAGCCGCGCAATTACAAAGAGGAGTACCACGGCCCGGTGTCCGCCCGTTACGCCCTGGCTCTCTCCCTGAACAACGCCACCGTGAAGGTGGCCGAGCAGGTCGGCTACGACAGTGTGGCGGAGCTGGCCAAGGCGGCCGGCATCACCTCGGTGAAGGCCACGCCCGCCATGGCCCTGGGGGCGTACGACGCCAGCCCCCTGGAGATGGCTGGCGCCTACACGATTTTTGCCAACGGAGGAACACGAATATCCCCCGTGCTCGTCAAATCCTTGCGGGACTCGCAGGGCAACATGATCGAGGATTTCAATCCCGAGAAGAAGGACGTGCTCGACCCCCGCGTGGCCGCGGTCATGACCAACATGATGGAAGGGGTCGTCAATTTCGGCACCGCCTTCCCGGTGCGCGCCCGCGGATTCACCGCTCCCGCAGCGGGCAAGACCGGCACCTCGCATGACGGCTGGTTCGCGGGCTACACCACCAACCTGCTGTGCATCGTCTGGATCGGCTTCGACGACTACAGTGACCTGCGATTGAGCGGGGCCGTGACCGCCGCCCCCATCTGGGCCGAGTTCATGAAGCGGGCGGTGCAGATGCCGCAGTACCGCGATGCGCAGGCCTTCCCGCAGCCGCCGGGCGTGGTCGAAGTCACGCTCGATAAGGTAACCAACCGCCTGGCCACCTCCACCTGCCCGGACGACTACACGGCGGAGTTCATCGCCGGGACCGAACCCCACGACACCTGCGACCAGAGCGATCAGCGCGGGTTCTTCTCCCGCATCTTCGGACTGGGAGCCAAACCCGTGCCCCCGGTGTCTAATGCTCCACAACCGCCCGGGACCCAGGCGCAACCGCAAGCCCAGTCTGCGCAGCCGCCGCCGGAGAAGAAAAAAGGCTTCTTTGGCAAGATCTTCGGCGTCTTTACGGGTGGGGACGACAAGAAAGACAAGAAAGATGAGAATAAGCAGCCGCCGCCCGCTCCGCCCCCGCGCTGAAACGGTTTGTCCGGAGGGCTGGCCGGGCTTAACAGTAAGCCATCGGAGGTCTTCCATGTGCCGCCTCCTCGCGCTCGCCGTCGGTCTTCTCGGCGCTTCGCTCACCCTCGCCCAGGCCATGCCTCCGGGGAGCCCGGTTCAACAAGCGCCCGCAGCCCAGCCCGCGCCTCCCGTCCAGCCCCCCGATCCGTCGATGTCCGTCGAGCAATTGGAAGCTCGCGGCGACGAGCTTCGCGTCCAGCGCTTCTACGGCGACGCCATCGACTACTACCTGGAGGCGTTGACGAAGCGTCCCAAAGAGGCCATGCTGTGGAACAAGATCGGCTTGGCCGAACTGCGCCTGTCCCGCTACGAGGAGGCGAAGAAGCACTTCGAGAAGGCCGTGAAGATCGACCGCAACTTCCCGGACGCGGTCGGGAACCTGGGGGCCACCCACTACCTGCTCAAGGAGTACAGCAAGGCCATCAAGCTGTGCCGCAAGGCCATCAAGATGCGCACCGACGTGGCCTCGTTCCACAACAACCTGGCCAACGCCTACTTCTCGCGCAAGGAGTACGACAACGCGGTGCGGGAGTTCGCGCGCGCTCTCGAACTCGATCCCGAGATCCTGGAGCGGCGCTCCAGCACCGGCATCCAGGCGCAGGTCATCGGCGCCGAGGACCGCGCCCGCTACGACTACGAGCTGGCCAGGGTCTATGCCCGTGCGGGAAGCCTGGACCGTGCCCTCCATTACCTGAAGAAGGCGATGGAGGACGGTTATTCCGGCCTGGACTCCGTGTACAAGGAGCAGGAATTCGCGGACCTGCGCAAGGACCCGCGCTTCGCCGAGCTGATGAATTCCCGGCCGCAGGCAATCCCGCAGTAGCGCGCTTGATCTCAGCCAACGGCCTTTCCCAAAATGGAGCCGATTCCGAGCTCGTTTACTATGAACTAAACACCGCAAACGATTGCAGTTTTTGGGGAAACTGAGGGAACGTCTCCGGCTCCTCCATCCTGCGGAACTTCATTCGTTTTCAATAGTTTCCACTTTGGTATGACAGTTGCTCTTCCCCGAGTAAGGTTTTTGTGTGCCATCGGGAGGCTTTGTGGGAAAGACGATTCGCAAAGCGGCGCTGTACGCCGGATTGGTGTTGCTCTGTGGAGCCATCACCTCGGCATACGCTGACACGATTAGCTTCAATTTCAACTCGCTGAGCGCGAGCGCCAACAACACCGCGGTGCAGAACTACATGAATGGGCAGCTGCAAGCGGGAGAGCATGTGACGGTCACGGGCGCCAAGGCGGGGCTGAACTATAACGGAGACGGCCACGTGGTCGGCCCTTGCGACCCGAACGGTTCCCACACCTGCCACTCCACCACCCTGGCTGCTGACGGAGGGGGAAACTTCATCATCAATGCCTCTCCCATCGACACCATCACCATGACCTTCACCGGCCTGAACATCACTCACGTGAGCTTTGATCTGGAGATCTTCCCCGACGGCACTTGTCCCAAACAAAGCACCACGTGCGATGCCACCAAGGCGAACTGGCCTGACTTCGAGTTCTTTGCCGACAATGCGCTGATCCAGACCTGGCTGGCCGCCAATCCCGGCGACACGGCCCATGGTGGTTCGGTCTACATCCATTCTCCGAACAGCCATTACAACCATACAGAGTTGGCGCCGCAGCTCCTGGTCTATGACGTCACTTTCGATTTCCCGGATGGGGTCACGGAGCTCTCGTTCAAGGATTGGCCAGCCACCGTCGGCATCGATGATCTGGTCATAACCACTCCCGAGCCCTCGGGCCTGATGCTGCTCGGGACGGGCCTGATCGGGCTTGCCGGCTTGCTCCGCCGCAAGATGATTGGCTAAGCGCTTGGTTTGTTCTTCCGGGCCGCTCTGCGGAGCGGCCCTTACTTTGGGAGCGTTCTTGCTCCCACTCGAGGACGGACGCCGCAGAGGGACAGGGCCCAGACTGCCGACAAACGCTGTTATTTCACCATTCCCTGTTGTGCGACGGCGATGTTGTCGCGGGTGGAGTTCTTGACCACGTACATCATCTCGTCGGCCTGACGGATGATCTCGTGGGCGCTCTTGGCGTCGTCGGGGTAGGAGGCCAGGCCGATGCTGGCGCGGATGCCGAGCGAGAGGCCGTCTTCCTTGAGCATGACCGCGGTGCGGAAGACGTCGAGGATGCGCTTGGCCACCACCAGGGCGGCGTCCTTGCTGGTCTGGGGCAGGAGGATGACGAACTCGTCGCCGCCGTAGCGGAAGGCGTAATCGATGAGCCGCAGGTGGCTCTTGATGTTGTAGCCGACCTCGGCCAGCAGCTTGCTCCCCACCAGGTGGCCGTGGGTGTCGTTGACTTGCTTGAAGTGGTCGAGGTCGATGAAGACCACGCTGAACTCGTAGCCGAAGCGAGCGGAGCGGTACACCTCGGCTTCCAGGGTCTTGTACAGGTGGCGCGCGTTGTACAGGCCGGTGCAG
Organism: Terriglobales bacterium; assembly: GCA_035543055.1. Classification (NCBI taxonomy): domain Bacteria; kingdom Pseudomonadati; phylum Acidobacteriota; class Terriglobia; order Terriglobales; species Terriglobales bacterium. The sequence continues at coordinate 43,959 of DATKKJ010000135.1, forward strand.
TCGTCGGTGATGGTGAGTTCCTGGATCTTTTCGACGGCGCGCGCGTTATCGATGGCGATGGCGGCGTAGTCGCAGAGCGCGTGCAGGAAGAACATCTCCTTCTCGACGAAGGTCTCGACCGCGCAGTTGATGAGCTGGATGACGCCCAGCACCCGCTGCTTGGACTTGAGCGGCACGCAAATGATGGAGCGGGTCTGCCACTTGGTCATCTCGTCGATGCGCTTGGCGAAACGGGGGTCGGTACGGACGTCGGGCACCAGCAGCGACTCGCCGTGCCGCGCCACCCAGCCGGCAATGCCTTCGCCCATCTTTAGGCGGACGGTCTTGAGGGCCTCGGCGGCGTCGCCCACGGCGATGGCGAAGTAGAGCTCGTCCTTGGCCTCGTCCACCATGAGCAGCGACCAGGTGTCGGGGCGGAAGTATTCCGCCATCTTGTCCATGATGGTCTGCAGCACGGAATCCAGGTTGAGCGAGGAGGTCAGGGCCTTGGCAACATCGTGGAAGATGTTGAGCTCCTGGACCTGCTTCTGGCGGTCGGCTGCGGCGGCCTCAGACATGAGTATGCGAGAACCCTCGATTCGAGGGCCAAGTGCGGCTCATTATATGCGGACTTTTTCTGCCACGCCAAGCACCTTTCACGCTCGCGAGTAGCTTCAGTAACAACCCTTACATTTCCCCAAAGTCATTGTGGAGAAAGGCCTTTGCCCCCGATTTCCGTTTGACACGCTCGGGGTGCAATCCTATGATGGCCGCAATTCATCAGTAACTCCTCCGTACACCAGCCGCAGGGCCGGGAAAGGTGTGCAGGACCATGGGATCGTTTGGCGAGCGCATGCAGCGTGAGCGCGAGATGCGCGGCATCACGCTGGAAGAGATTGCCGAATCCACCAAGATCGGCACCCGCTCCCTGCGTGCGCTGGAGGGCGAGGACTTCGATAAGCTCCCCGGCGGCATCTTCAACAAGGGATTCGTCCGCGCCTACGCCAAGTACCTGGGCATCGACGAAGAGCAGGCGGTCACCGACTTCATGGCCGCCTATGGCGACCACCAGCAACAGCAGCCGCAGGCGGAGCCGCAAGAGACCAAGCTGCAGGAGGAGGCGCCGCCGCTGTCGCTGAACCTGCTGGCGGTGGGCGGGGCCGTCGTGGTGCTGGCCCTGTTCCTCGTCATCTGGGGCTTCCATGACCGTCTCTCCGGTGCGGCAAGCCGCCTCTCGCACCGCTTCCGCCGTGCGCCTGCCGTCCAGGCGCCAAATGCCGTGGCCGCCATCCCGAATCGCGCGATACCTACTCCGCCCGCAGGCGCTCAGACCACGGGCAGTGCAGCGGCGGGGGACAAGGCCCCGGCAGCTCCGGCTGCTGCGGGCCCTGCAGACCCGTCCTCGGCGAAGGCAGCGAAGCCTGTCGCCCCCGAATCCGCCTTTGCGGCTCCGGAGATGGCGGCCGCCGGCCGTGAATTCGTGCTCCAGGTGCATGCGCGCCAGGATGCGTGGGTGAAGATCAAGGCCGACGACGAACTGCTGATGGAAGGTGTGCTGAAGGGCGACAAGACCGTCCACGCCAGGCAGAAAGTCGTGTTCACCACCGGTAACGCGGCCGCCATCGAGCTCTCCTTCAACGGGGAGCCGCAGCCGGCGCTGGGCGCCGATAACCAGGTGAAGACCGTCGTGTTCACGGCCGACGGACGGGTGCGATAGAGGCTCTCCATGCCACGGATGATCGAGTTGATGCGCCAGTCCGCGGTGCCGGCCAATGTCATGCGGTCGGCGGCGCGGGGTGCGCTGGCGTTGCCGCCACCGGAGATGATCGAGATCCTGGTCTATCTCACCACCAATCCGGTCTTCGCCGAGCAGGCCAAGATGACCCTGGCGGGGTGGGACGAGCCGTCCTCGTTGCTGGTGGCCAGCGATCCCGGGACGCCGAACGAAGTGCTGGAGTACATGGTGCACCCGCAGAACCGGCGTCCGCGGCTGATCCCCGCGCTCTTGGAGAACCCGTCGGTCGAGGAAAGACACCTGCTCGACATGGCGCAGACGGAATCGCGCGAGCTGGTGGACATGCTGCTGGCCTCGAAGCGAGTGCGCAGATCACCGAACGTGCTGCATGCCCTGGCCACCAATCCCCACCTCAGCCCGGAAGAGTCGGAAAAGGTGGACCAGGCGCTGCGCGCCCTGGGAGAAGATGCGGCAGGACCGGCGGACGAGCCGGCGGTCCTTCCCGCGGTGATCGAGGCGCTGGACGAGGAGACCGCGAAGTACCTCGCCGAGCATGCCGCCGAGATCGCGGCTGAGGAAGGAAAGGGCTTCAGCCTGGTCGGAGCCCACGAGGACCATGCGGAGGCGGCGGCCATCGCGGCCGCCGCCGGCGCGGCGCCGGCAGGCCCCGAAGCTAGCGTCGCTGCCGCGCCCGCCCCAACCGGCGATGCCGCCGCAACTGCGGCCGCGGTCGCGACCCAGAAGGGCGCTGCCCAGAAACCGCCGGAGGAGCGCGAGCGCATCTCCGTCATCCAGAAGATCGCGCGCCTCACGGTCGGCGAACGCGTGCAGTTGGCGATGAAGGGCACCAAGGACGAGCGATTCGTGCTCATCCGCGACGGCTCCAAGGTGGTTTCCAGCGCGGTGCTGGAATCGCCCAAGGTGAGCGACGCCGAGATCGAGACCTTTGCCGCCATGAAGAACGTGCAGGAGAGCGTGCTGCGCGGCATCACCATGAAGCGCAAGTTCATGAAGAACTACGCCGTCATACGCTGCCTGGTGAACAATCCGCGGCTTCCCCTGGACCTCGGCCTCTCGCTCATGAACCACCTGCTGGTCAACGACCTGAAAGTGCTGTCCATGAACAAGAACATCTCCGAGACCCTGCGCAAGATGGCGCTGAAGACCTACAAGCAGAAGTCAGCGCCGGCGGGCAGCAAGCAGAGCGGATGATCTTTCACTGGTGATTTGTGATTGGCGATTTCTGACTGGCGATCGCAGATCGAGTAGGTCTTCGCAAATCACCAATCACAAATCACCAATCGTTATAATCCCTGCCGTGGCCTCCGACCCGATTTACGACCTCCTGAAGAAAGCGAAGTCCATCGCCGTGGTCGGGCTTTCCAACAGCCCGCTGCGTCCCAGCCACGGAGTAGCGCTCTACCTGCAGCAGCATGGATACCGCATCATCCCGGTGAATCCGACCATCGAGTCGGCGCTGGGCGAGAAGTCGTATCCCTCGCTCGACGCGGTGAAGGAGAAGATCGACCTGGTGGACATCTTCCGCCGCCCGCAGTTCGTGCCGGAGATCGTGGACCTGGCCATCAAGCTGAGGATCCCGGCGGTCTGGATGCAGGAGGAAGTCGTGAATCAACAGGCCTATGACAAGGCGAAGAAGGCGGGCCTGTTCGTGATCATGGACCGTTGCATCCTGAAAGAGCACCGGGCACGCTTCTGATGCTGCGCACCATCGCGTACGCGCTCGGCGGTCTCGTCCTGGGCTTCTTTCTCTTCGTCAACCTCGTCAATGCGCCGCGCAGGCGCGAGACCGACCGCACCAACCGGCAGAATGCCGAGCGCGTTCTCCCAGCGCTGGAGGCTTATCGCCGTGACCACGGGCGATTTCCTGAGAGCCTCGACGCGCTGCAGCCGGCTTACCTCAAACCAGTGCCAGCGTGCATCGGTTATCCGGGCGATACCAGCGGCAAGCCTTTCCATTACGAGGTGGCGGAGGACGGCAAGAGCTTCAGCCTCGGTTACCCCAAGGCGCCTTACGGGATGTTTCCCTCCGACCTGGAAGCCACCTTCGAATCCGGGAGTCGGCAGTGGAAAACGGAAGAGCGCTGAGTTCGTAAGACCGGAGCCCGGTCCTTAGGCAAGCCACATGGTGACCAGCCGGTTGGCGGCGAACGCCGAGACATAAGCCAGGGAGGTCATGTAGCAGAACTGCAGCGCCGGCCAGCGCCAGGAGTTAGTCTCGCGCCGTACCACGGCCAGAGTCGAAGTGCATTGCATGGCGAAGGCGAAGAAGACCAGCAGCGCCGCCGCCGCCCCGGGCGTCATCTGGCGGCGCAAAGCTTCCTGGAAGGTCAGGTTGTGAGCGGCCGGATCGATGCCGTTCAATGCTCCCAGCGTGGAGACGATGACTTCCCGGGCCGCGATCGAGGTGAGCAGCCCGACGCCGATCTTCCAGTCGAATCCGAGAGGCGCGATGGCCGGCTGGATGGCCTGGCCGGCGCGCGCGATGGCGCTGTCGGCGAGCGCGGGCGGTTGCCCATTCTTTATCGGCAAGTACGTCAGCACCCAGAGCACGATGGTGACAGCGAGGATGACCGTCCCGGCCCGCACCAGGAATGCCTGTCCGCGCTCGAACAGACGCAGCCCCAGTCCGCGCGCGGTCGGCCAGCGGTACGCAGGCAGCTCCAGGATGAAGGGGTGTCCTTCGCTGCGCAGGATGGAGGACTTCAGGACTCGCGCCGTGCCCATCGCCGCCAGAAAACCCAGGACGTAGAGCGAAAGCAGCGCGGCGGCGCGTGTCCCCAGGAACACTCCGGCAAGGGGGCGCTCCGGCACGAAGGCGGCGATGATCATGGTGTATACCGGCAGACGCGCCGAGCAGGTCATGAAGGGGGCGATCAGTATGGTGGCAATGCGGTCGCGGCGGTTCTCGATGGTGCGCGTAGCCATGATGGCGGGCACAGCGCAGGCGTAGGCGGAGAGCAGCGGGATGAAGGCCTTGCCGTTCAGGCCGATGCGGGCCATGGTGCGGTCGGCGATCACCGCCGCGCGCGCGAGGTAGCCGGAGTCCTCGAGGATTCCGATAACGAGGAAGAGCAGCAGGATCTGCGGAAGAAAAACCAGCACCGAGCCG
>DATKKJ010000136.1 GCA_035543055.1 Terriglobales bacterium
GGAACGCCGAGAAGAAGAAGTGAGGGATCCTTCGCTTCGCTCAGGATTTCGGCAGCGGGCTCCCACTCGCGCTGTGCGCTCGTTCACGCCCGCTAAGCGCCTCAACTTCTGCCCGTTCTGCGGGCGGGCCGTGTCGCGAACTATATGGAACGCCGAGAAGAAGAAGTAGTAGCTTGTAGCTGGTAGTTAGTAGCTAGGCGAAACGCCGCCGGCCCCTAACTACCAGCTACCGGCCACTAGCTACCGCAGTACACGTCCTTCGGTGACGTTTACGACAAGGGGCGAAATGAAAGATTGTTAGGGTTGCCGGGCAGCCACGGTCCGGCACCAGGCATCAGACAAGGCGGACGACGTGCACACATTACTGGTCTCGACCACCATCTTCTTCACCAGCGTTTCAGCCGTCGGCATCGGGATCGGCGCTGGCTACGCCGCCATCTGGGCCATCCTGGCTGCCTTCGGGCGTCACCCCCGGCCGGAGCCGGTCGCCGTTCCTGCACAGGCCGCCATCCAGCCCAGCCGCTGACCTCCTTCCCGGCCGACAGGCGCAAGACAACCCCTGCTGTCCTCGCTGTCGCCAGGGACTATTCTGGTGGCGGCTGTTGCTGTTCTTGCTGCTTCTGCTGCATGCGCTGGAGCTCCTGCAGAAGTTGCTCCGGCGTCTTCGGCTGGCCGGGCTGCGGTGGCTCTCCCTGCGGCTGCGGCAATTGTGGTTGCGGGACCTGGAGCTGCGGGAACGGCTGGCCTTGCGGCCCGGGCTGCTGTACCGGTTGAGGCGGGGGCTGCGGCGCTTCCTCGGGCTGCTCCACCGTCTCGTCCGGCTGCACATCGGATTCTTCATCGGCGGCGGCAGGTCTAGTGGTGGCACGCGCCTGCGCGGTCGGCGCTGGAGGTGCGGCACCACCGGCTTCCCGCGAGGTGATGATCGCTCGCTGCAGCAGGTCGGGCCTGCCGTCCACACCCAGCAGGATGTAGTCATAGCGCGTGCCGTTCAACAATGTGGCCAGGACCTGCGGGGCCGGGGCCGGTCCCACCACCGCCGCCACCCTCTCCTGGGACAGACTATCCGGATACTCGATGCGGGCGCCGGTCTTGCTCCGCACCTGGTTCAGGATGTCGCCCAGGGTGGAATTATTGGCGGTCACGGTCAGCAGGCCGTTGCGAAAACTGACCTGGGGGGCATTGGGCGGCTGCTGTGCGAGTGTTGCCGGAGCGGGCGCCGGAGCGGGGGCAGGCTTCTGCTCTTCCCCCAGGGCTGGGGGCGGATGCGCGACTCCTGTGCGGCCCGGGTTCTTGTGCTTGCCAGGTTCGTGATCACGGCCTCGTGGCCCGCCCCCAGCCTTCTGGTGTGCCGATGGCCCTTCGGGCGGCTGCAAACGATCGTCCACCACTTGGGCGGACCTCGGTTGCGCCCAGCAGGCGATTCCGGCCAGCACCAGCAATACGCGCGCGATGTTGCGGATGGGCGTCAAGAAAGCGGGTCCCCGTGCGCCCGATTCTACACCCGCCGCCGGTACATCGGATGTTGTGCCACGGCGCCATTGACATCTGAGAGCGTCGGGATAGCATCTATCTCAGAGTAACCAGCCATGATCCGCAATACGCTTATTACCTTCGTCCTAATGGCGACGTGGACGGGGATGGCCCAGACCGCGCCCGGCACTTCGTGCAGCGTCGGCAACGAGGTGGACGCGGCCACCCGCTCCGGTATCGCGCAGACCGCCCAGCAGGTCACCGACTACACGGTCCAGGGCGACTTGTTCAACCTGCGGCAGGGTTCCACCGGCACTCTGGCGGGGAGTTTTGGCGGCATCGAGGCCGTCATTGGGGAATACAAGCCCAGTCTCGCCGGGGCCACCGCCAGGATCCGCAATCTGTACGTGCTGGACGCCAAGGGCTCCCAGCCGCTGGAGACCGCCGAGTTCTTCTGCGGCATCATGAACTCTCCCGACGCTACCGCATTTCGCCTCAACGGCCTTCTGCCGGGGCAGTACGCCATCATCATCCAGGACCTCACCGCACCCAAGATGCCTTTCATCCTGACCCAGATCCTGAAGAACGAAGGCACCTGGAAGCTGGCAGGCTTCTATCTCAAGCCGGTACAACTGGCCGGCCACAACGCTGCCTGGTTCCTGGAAAAGGCCCGCGATTACAAGGCCCGGGGCCAGAGTCACAACGCCTGGTTCTACTACCTGGCCGCATGGGACGTCACCGCGCCGGTCCAGTTCATGAGCACCCGCCCGCTCGACAAGCTGGTGGACGAGATGGCCCAGGTCCGTCCCAACGATCTGCCTTTCGACGGCCCCTCCGATCTGGCGGGCGCTGGCAGGACCTACAAGGTCACCTACGTCTCCATGGTCCCGGTCGGCGACGATCTCTACCTGCTGGTGAAATACCAGTCTCCGGACGTCTCGGACACCCAGCAGGCTTATGCCGACAATATGGGCGTCATCAAGGCCGTGGCCAGCCGCTACCCGGAATACCGCGAGGCCTTTGCCGGCGTGGTGGCCCGCGCCACTGAGCCCTCTGGCCGCGATTATGGTTCCATGCTGGCCATGAAGGACGTGAAGTAGTCCGAGGTCACAAAGACGTTCCGCGCGCACTTTGTGCGGGTTCCTTTTTCTGGGTTGTCAACCAGCGATGCCCATTTGCCCGAATCGCTGCCACCTTCCCCGGCATCGAAACATCGTGATACCCGGGCCCGTACGTCACGTTGCCCGCTTTAATCGCATGGAAAGGAAGTAACGATGGCGACTGAACGAGTTCCCAGGCTTGATTCCCGGTGCCCGGCAGCCGGGCAGGAGAGGCCGCTCAGTGAGGCAATCCGCGACCGCCGCTCTACTCCCCATTTCGAATCCACTCCCATCCCTGAGGCCGACCTGAAGAAGATGCTGGACGCCGCCCTGGAAGCTCCCAGCGGCTACAACCTTCAGCCCTGGCGCTTCGTCGTGGTCCGCGACCCCGAAGTCCGCAAGAAGCTGCGCGAGGCCGCTATGGGACAGCCCCGGGTGGAGGAAGCGCCGGTCGTGGTCGTCGCCTGCGGCGATCCGCTCGGCTGGAAGAAGGGCGATCTGGAACAGATGCTGGGCCTGGGCAATCAGCACGGCTTCCCGGAAACCGGTAACGACGGCGCCCGCAAAGCAGTGAACAGCCTGCTTGGCGGCATCGGCGGCGAGGCTGCAGGCATCAGCGGCAACACCCACGTCTGGGTCAATCGCCACGTGATGATCGCCTTCACCACCCTGATGTGGATGGCCGAGTGCCTTGGCTACGATACCGCTCCCATGGAAGGCTTTCTCGAAGACAAGGTCAAACAGCTCCTGGGCATCCCCAACGAGGTGCGGGTGGTCGCCTTGCTGGCCATCGGCCATCGCAAAGGCAACGACAAGCTCTACGGCGGCCGTTTCCCGCGCCCCAGCCTGCTCTTCGCCGATCGCTGGGGCAACGGCCTAGATCTTTAGACAAACGACCCCGCCCCTTCCTGGGATTTTGCCAAGTACTGGGCGCCGGGGTTGTTCGAAGCGCTCCTGGCGAATTACCCTGAGGACGGTCCGTCGCAGGTGTTGCTCCGGCGCTGTCTCGAATTCTGTGCCGAATCCCCGGCCCGGGACTGGGACGGCGTGTACGTGATGAAAACAAAATGAAGCGCGCCACCATCCTTGCTGCTGTCCTGCTCCTCGCCCTGTCACCGGTCCGGGCGCAGCAGCCCGCGGGCGCTGCCGACGCCGGCAAGTCCAGCCGACCGGACGTCCTGAAGGACGAGCAGTTCTCCGACGCCGTCGCCAACGCCTTGTTGTCGCGCATTGCCGACGGGTTCACCCGCCGCAACCCCAGGCTGCTGCTGTCGGCCTTCGATGCCCGGCGATTCGACGGCTACGCCCTGTTTGCCGACCGCATGCGCGCGCGCCTGGAGCAGCACGATTCCTTCCGCGCCTACTTCCGCATCCTGGACACGACACCGCAGGACGCCCGCGCCATGGTGAACGTGGAGTTGCAGGTCGAACAGAGCTACAGCCCCGCCGGCCGCCCTCCGGTCCGCAGCAGCGGACAGGCTCGTTTCACCTTCGAGCGCGGCGCCGCCGGTTGGAAGATCGTGGACGTGGCCCCGCGCGGCCTGCTCACCGGCGGGCGCGGGCCCGCCTAGACTCACTATGAAGCGAGACTATCCCGATCGTCCCATCGTCGGTGTCGGGGCGGTGATCATCGGCGGCGGCCGCGCCCTGGTGGTGCGCCGCGCCACCGAACCGCTCAAGGGCGAGTGGTCCATCCCCGGTGGCGTGCTCGAACTGGGCGAGACCCTGCGCGCCGGAGCCGCCCGCGAAGCCTTGGAAGAGACAGGCCTGACCGTGGAGGTCGGCGAGGTGCTTGAGGTCTTCGATCGCATCATCCCCGACGCTCACGGCCGCACCCGCTACCACTACGTGCTGGTGGATTTCCTCTGCCGCAAGCTCGCCGGCGAGGCCAGGCCCGGCAGCGACGTCAGCGAGGTCCGCTGGATCAGCGCTGCTGAACTGGAGACCTTCGCCATCGCCGATTCCGCCGCCAACGTCATTCGCAAGGGTTTCCAGCGGAACCAGCCATGATGAGCACAATCGCCAAGGATCCGGTGGATGAATTCCTCCGCGCCTACCCGTGGGTGGTCCCGTTGCTTGTCGTTGGCTGGGGATGTCTCGTGATGCAGCTCGTAGCGCGCCTCAGCGGTTGGT
>DATKKJ010000137.1 GCA_035543055.1 Terriglobales bacterium
AGGCAAGAGCGTCTCCATGGAGTCGCGGCTGCAGCAGGCGCTCGCGGCGGCGCCCCGCGCTCGCGCCGCCTCGGCCCTGGAGCTGATGGAGCACCTGGCCATCCTCAAACGCTGGTACTATCGCTCGGCGCGCGTGGGCGAACTGTTCCTGGTCGAAGGAGCGGGCGAGCTGCCCTACCGCAAGCTGGTGCGCGGCGTCTCCCGCGTTTTCCGCGGCGAGAAGGCGGAAACCGACGCCCTGGAGACCGCCGCCCGCGAATACTGGCTGGCCCGCACCCGCGAGACGGAGAATCCCGCTTGATCACCTATCAGGACGCAGTCGCAAAGCTGCTCGCCCTCGGCCACGAGCTGCACGACACGCCCTCGAACAAGTTCGACCTCGCCCACGTGCGGCTGATGCTCGACGCCCTATCTCATCCGGAACGCCGCTTCGTCAGTGTCCTGATCGCCGGCACCAACGGCAAGGGCTCGACCGCGGCCACACTCGAATCCATCCTGCGCGCCGCCGGTCACCGCACCGCTCTCTACACCTCGCCCCACCTGGAGCGGGTGAACGAGCGCATCCGGGTGGAGGGGGAGGAGATCTCCGACTCCGAGTTTGCCGCCGTATACGAGCGCGTCGCAGACGTGGTCCAGGAGCTGCTCGCGCTCGGCGTGCTGCCCTGGCATCCCAGCTTCTTCGAGATGCTCACCGCGATGGCCTTCGAGTACTTCGCCATGCGCGACGTGCAGCTCGCGGTGCTCGAGGTCGGCATGGGCGGCCGCCTGGATGCGACCAACGTCGTCGATCCCATCGTCGCCGTCATTACCGATATCGCTCTCGACCACCAGAAGTTCCTCGGCGACACCATCGCCCAGATCGCCCACGAGAAGGCCGGCATCATCCGCCCCGGCGGTGTCGTGGTCACCCTGCCCCAGCACCCCGAGGCCAACGACGTCATCGGCAACACCATCCTCGACCGCGGCGCCACCGCCATCAGCGCCGTCCCCTATGTGCCCCCGGTTTCTCCGGGCGCGGCGAGCGTCTTTGCTGACGACCGACGACCGACGACCGACGACTTGTCTTCTTCTGCACGAAACCGCTATCCGCTCCAGGTCCTTGGTTCGCAAATACTCGTGGATTCCCCTTTGCTCGGCCGCCACCAGCTCCGCAACATCGCCCTGGCCATCGCCGCCGCCGAACAGGTTAACAACTTCGGCCATCGGGTCAGCGCCCAGGACATCGAACGCGGTATTCGGAACACCCATTGGACCGGCCGCTTCCAGAGCATGCAGCCGGAAGACTGGCCGGAGATCATCCTCGACGTCGCTCACAACCCGGCCGGCGCCTGGGCGCTGCGCTCGACTTTGTCCGAATACGCCGCCGACCGCCCACTCACTTTCGTCTTCGGCGCCATGCGCGACAAAGCCATCGGCGAGATCGCCGAGATCCTGTTTCCGCTCGCCTCCCACGTGGTCGCTACCCGGGCGCGCAACCCGCGCTCCGCGTCCCCGGAGGAGGTCCGGCAAGCCGCCTCCCGCGCCGCCGCCGACATCGAACTCGCCGGCTCCGTTCCCGCCGCCCTGGCCCGTGCCCGCGAGCTGACGCCCAAGGACGGCCTGATCGTGGTCACCGGCTCCATCTATCTGGTCGGGGAAGTACTCGGCGAGCTGAAAGCCTCGGCAGCGGCGTCGAAATCGATCGCAGAATGAAGACTTCAGATTGCAGATCTCAGATTTGACCAAATCTGACTTCTGAAATCTGCACTCTGAAATCTACAATCGTCTTTCTTGGTTCAACCATCCAAATTCGACGACCGGCTCAGCTGGGTCCGCGGCATCTTCCTCTTCAACCCGCTGATCTACACCTACACCATCGTCCTGGGCACGCTCTCGCTCATCTCTTCGCTCTTCGACCGCTCCGGCCGCATCCAGCACGGATTCGCCCGCCTCTGGTCGTGGCTCATCCTGAAGACCATCATGTCGCCGGTGCGCGTCACCGGCCTCGACCGCATCGACACCTCCAGGCCCGCGGTGTACGCCTCCAACCACATCTCCGCCCTCGACATCCCGGTGCTCTACGTCCACCTGCCCTTCCAGTTCCGCATCATGGCCAAGAAGGAACTCTTCCGCTATCCCTTCATGGGATGGCACCTGAAGCGCTCCGGCCAGGTGCCCATCGAGCGGGAGAACGCCATTGCCTCCATCCGCGCCCTCAACCGCGCCTCCGAGAGCCTGAAGGCCGGAATGCCGCTGGTGGTGTTTCCCGAGGGAGGCCGCTCCGCCACCGGGCAGGTCCAGCCTTTCATGCCGGGAGCGTTCTACGTGGCCATCAAGGCGCAACGCGACGTCGTGCCCATCGCGCTGGTCGGGACTTACGAGCTGCTGCCGATGAACACTTACCACATCAAGCCGCGCACGCTCGAAATGGTGGTGGGCGAGCCCATCTCCACCGCCGGCTACACCACTAAGCAGATGAACCAGCTCGCCGCCAAAGTCCAGAAGGCGGTGGAAGGCCTCTACTACGCCCGCAGCGAGGTCCACGATCCACGCGCGGCCTCAACGAAAGATACCGCTACTCCTTCTCCCAACCCTTCACGTCTGTCATCCTGAGCGGGCTTCAGCCCGCGAAGGACCTCGGACCAGGTTGGCAGCGCGCTAGCGTGTATCGGCTCCCCCCACGCGGTTTGCAGCGGGAGCTGGCGACTGACGACTGACGGCCGGCGACTGCTTCGCTCTCACCACCGCATACATCTCCTTCGCGATCTCTTCCGCCAGACCGCCCCGGTACAGGTCGAAGTGATCGCGCCCCTCCAGGTAAGTGACCTTCGCCCCGGCGTCGAGCTCCTTCAGCGTCTGCTCCAGCAGTCGCGCCGAACCCTCCAGGTGGAAATTGTCGACGCTGCCCACCCACACGCGGATCTTGCCTTTCAGCTTCGGTCCGATCTGCTTCCAGTTCTTGCGCAAGTAGGTGGAGACGTCGTACCGCTCCTCCCACGCCTTCACCACTTCCGGGTTCACCTTGCCGGTCTGGTGATCGAAGACCTGCATCGGCCGTCCATCCTCGCCGCGCGGGCTGAACACGGCATCGAATGACTGCATCTGCCCGCCGTAGTCGCCCAGCACCTGCTCCAGTTGCACGAATTCCTTCATGCTCATGATCTCTTTGCCATGGAAACGGAACAGGTTGCGCTCCTTGCCGCCGGCGTCGTAGTAGAAGTTGTCGCCCTTCAGCAGGTCGATGTCGGTGAAGCTGCGGAAATCCTCCGGGTCGGGCGACGTGGACCACGTCCCGCCGAACACATCCGGATAGTTGATCTCCAGCCACAGCGACGACCATCCGCCCGACGAGTGCCCGGTCAGCAAGCGCCCCCGCGGCACCCCGTCCATGCGGAACTTCTTCTCCAGGTACGGGATGAACTCTCGGGTCAGCGCCTCGCCCCACGGCCCGTTGTTCACCGAGTCGGCGAACTCATGATGGCCCAGGGGACACTCGCCGTTGAGGAAGACGTAGATCATCTCCGGGGTCTTCCCCGACGACATGGCCGCCGCAATCTCGCGCCCGCGGTAATGTGCGCTGTCGAGGTAGTTTCCCTGGTACCCGTGGATCTCGTACACCGCCGGGTAGCGCCGGCTCGGCTCCTTGCTGTAGCTCGGCGGCAACAGCACCACGGCCTCGACCGTGATGGGGCGTCCCCAGAACTTGCTGAGCACGCGGCTCTCCATCGACACAAGCTTCTGGCTCACCGTGTCCTTGAACTCCTGCCCCGCCACGCGCTTGCTCAAAGTGAGCGCTACCGCCGCCGGCTTCGCCGGATCGAAGCCATGCTGTTCGATGACGTCGCTGTGCAGGTCTCCGCCGTCGGCGCGCGTCTTGTAACTGTAATTGTGGTTGACGTCCAGTAGCGCCATGAAACGGTAGTCGCCGACGCTGGCCTGCGCGAAGGGCTTGGGGAACGACAGCGTGGGCGCTACCTCGATGGGCGTCCCCGGCTCGAGGTCATGCACCTCGACCGCCTCCACCCACACCCTTGATGGATTCATCAGATCCGGCGCCAGCAGCTTGCCGTCGGCTGCGCTCTGGGTCATGAAGACCAATAGCCGGCCGGACACGGCCTTGTCCGCGACCTCCGGAGCCACGCTGATCTGGAACCGTACCGGTTGCTGCGCCTGCGCGCTCGCCGCAAGCAGCAGAATGACCTGCAGGAAGAAGAAGATTCGTCCCCTCATCCGCCCTCCGATCTACGATTGTACCGTCGGTGACGCCGATCACCGCGCACCGGGTACTTCGTACTTGTTGCCGTACCGGGGCTGCCGTATAGTCTTTGCGCCGACATTTCCTCCCCCGAGGCAGCGTCCCGGGCGAGTGTCTGTTCCGAGGCACATCATGCAGCCGCAAGAGTTCTGGCGCCAGATGGGGCGCCGTATCGCACCCTACGACCTGCTCTGCCATCCCTTTTACAAGGCCTGGAGCGCAGGCGAGCTCACCCGCGAAGACCTGAAGGAATACGCCTGCGATTATTTCCATCACGTCGCCGGTCTTCCCGATTACCTCAGCGAATTCCAGTCTCACCTGTCGGAAGGCCCGCTGCTCCGCGCCGTCACGGCCAACCGTGACGACGAGATGGGCGTCGGCTCGCCCGACGGCCGTCCCCACCACGAGATCTGGCTCGATTTCGCCCAGGGCATGGGCGCCAGTCCCGCCGAGGTCCGCGCTCACCAGCCGGTGGAAGAGATTCGCGAGCTCATCGACACCTTCATGCACATCGCCCGCACCGGCTCGAACCCCGAGGTGCTGGCCGCGCTCTGGGCCTACGAATCACAGGTCCCGCGCCTCGCCCGGGAGAAGTATGTGAAGCTGCGCGAGAAGTACGGCGCCGACGATGTTACCTGCGGCTACTTCGATCTGCACGCCATCGCCGACGTCTACCACTCCTCGACCTGGAAGCGGAAGCTCGAATACGAGCTGCGCGACAACCCGGGAAGCGAGGAAGCCGCCCTGCAGGCCGCCGAGACCGCCGCTAAGGCCTTGTGGCATGCCCTCGACGGCATCGACCGCAAGCGCAAAGCGCGCGTCGCCGCCTGAGCAGTCGATAGCGCATAGTTCATAGTGAGGCTTGCATCCGCTATGGACTATGCGCTATGCACTATGCGCTATGTCCAAGCCCGTCCCCGCCGGCGCCCGCGCCGAGGTCGAAGAGACCGTCACCCACGAACTCACCCTCACCGCCCGCCACCCCGACCTGCCTCCGGTCTATTCCACCCCCGACATGGTGCGGCTGATGGAGACCGCCTGCTTCTTCGCGCTCCAGCCCTTCGCCGAAGGCGACGAGATCACCGTCGGCGCCGCCATCCACGTCACCCACACCGCCGCCACCGGCATCGGCGCTCGGGTCAAGGCCGAAGCGGTCCTGGAAGCGCCCAGCGGCCGCTTCTACACCATGCGCGTCCGCGCCTGGATGTCGAACAACGGCGGCCCGTGGCAGGAGATCGGCTCCGGCACCGTGGACCGCGCTTTCGTCAGCGTCGGCAAGTTCATGTCCCGCTTAGCGAAGAAGTGATCCCGATTTGGAATCACAGATCGTAAATCAGAAATCACCAATCACGAATTCCTGCGACTCGCCCGCGCTACGCCGCATCTGACTCGCGATGCTGCAAATGTCCCGCAAGTGCGTCCCCTACACGCCGGTCACCTCCAAGCTTCGCGAACTCACCATCGCCCTGGTCTCTTCGACCGGGGTCTATCTGGAAGGCCAGCCTCCGTTCACCGATAACGGTGACGAGACCTTCCGCATCCTGCCCGGCGACCTCGACGTCTCCCAGCTCCGCTTCAAGCACGGCCATTACGACATCACCGAGGCCCTCAAGGACCCCAACGCCGTTTTCCCCATCGAGCGCCTGCGCGAACTGGCCGCCGAGGGATTCATCAAGGCGGTCTCCAACAAGCACATCGGCTGCAAAGGGTTCTCCACCGACTTGAAGAAGCAGTACGAGGTCATGGCCCCGGGCATCGCCAGCGAGATCGAGCGCTCCCAGGCCGACGCGGTCGTCCTCACCGGCGGTTGACCGGTCTGCCACCGGGTAATCGTTGCGGTGCAACGAGAGATCGAAGCCAGAGGCATCCCCACCGTGCTCATCACGGTCGTTCCCGCGGAATCGCGCGCCATGCGCCCGCCCCGCGCCGTCTACCCCAAAGGCAACACCCTGGGCCGCGTCCTCGGCGCCGCCGGGGAGCGCGACAAGCAGATGCGCGTGCTCACCGAGGCCCTGCGCCAGTTCGAGTTCCAGCACCTCCCGGGCGCCATTATCGAATTCGAACCCTAAGCAGTTGTAGGCCGCTCGCCCTCGAGCGGCCCCGGTTGGCGCCCACACGGGCGCCTTGCGCGCGCAGCGCGCATGGTCTTGGCTTCTGTGAGAGGGAATTGAGCCGCCTAAAACCCCAGCGCGGACGACCGTCAGGAGTCAGTCGTCCGCGCGCTCTTGGCCCTTGCTGTCCGACCGGGATCCAGGGGATGTAGGGCAGGATATGGTTCCTGCCCGGGGCACGGGACCCTTCGGTCGTTTTGTATCGCAGTAAGATACTTAAACCGGGGCGCCCTGTCAAGACTTGCCGGCAAGATTATCGCCCCACGACCGATTCGCCCCCCCCACCCCGCCCTCCCGGGCTTCAGCCTGAGTGGAAGGACCTTGTGTTTCCCCGGCTGTTAGAATGATTTCCGCATGTCACAAGCCACTCAGGCCGAGACCCGTCCCGCCGCCGAAGTCGTCCGCTCGGTCGCCGTCTCCCAGGGGCCGAACGGCGTCTGCTACGCCATGGCGGGCGAGACCGCCCTGGCCGCCCACGACCTGGAGCGCATGGTCGCGGTGGTGCCCCGCGCCATCGCCGCCGCCCTCGACCGCAAGGCCTACTACTTCGTCCCGCTCACCGTCAGCCGCGGTGACGAGACCCTCATCGCCGACCGCTATGACGTCGCCCTCAGCGACCAGGCGGTCTGCCATCGCAATCTCGACATGGGACAAGCGCAGTGCGTCTTCATCTCCACCCGCCTCATGGACGACAAGTTCTCCGTCGCCTTCGAGTTCTACATCAACGTCGGGCACGCCTTCGTGGAACGCGCCGGCGTCTCCCGCGAATTCTCCGACCTGGCCTGGAAGCAGGTGCTCGACAAGGCCCGCGGCGAGACCTCGCTCGACGCCCACGAGCTCCGCAAGATCGCCGGCGGCTCCGGCCCCGACGCCGAGCGCGCCCGCAACGAGTACTTCGAAGCCACCTTCTCCGACGTCATCGCCATCTACATGCTTTCCATGTTCCTCGACGTGGACTACTACGAACTGCGCGAGCGCGATTACCCCCTGCTCGCTCCCGCTCCCCTGGCCGAGCGCCTGCGCAGGGTCCACGAGCTCTTCCCCCCGAACCCGGGCTTCGAGTTCGCCATCTACTACCGCCGCAGAACCTAGAGGGACCACGTGGCGCGGCCGCACTCAGCCGCGGCTTGTTTTCATCGAATCTGTTGTACGATGCTTCGGACTTCAGTCGCCGCCGACCGACGACTGACGACTGAAATGATCGCCCATCTCCGCGGCCGCCTCGTTGCCAAGCACCCCAACCAGGCGGTCGTGGACTGCGCCGGCGTCGGCTACGACGTGGCCATCTCCGTCCCCACCTTCTCCGACCTGCCCAACGTCGGCGCCGAGGTCTCGTTCTTCATCCACACCCACGTGCGCGAGGACGCCCTCGCCCTCTATGGCTTTTTGAGGTCCGAAGAAAAGCGGCTGTTCGAGCGCCTGATCGGAGTCTCCGGCATCGGCCCCAAGCTGGCTATCACCATCCTCAGCGGCATGCCCGCCGAGGAGATGGTCGCCGCCATCCGCGGCAACGCTGTCGCCCGCCTCACCCGCATCCCCGGCATCGGCAAGAAGACCGCCGAGCGCATGGTGCTGGAGCTGCGCGACAAGCTCGAGGCCTTCGCCGCCGCCCCCGTCCGCGCCGTCTCGCCCGTGGAAGAGGACGTACTCTCCGCCCTGCTCAATCTCGGCTATCAGCGCCCTGCTGCCGAAAAGGCCATCGCCGCCGCTGCCGGCGCAAACGGCAAGAGCGCCTCTTTCGAGACGCTCTTCAAACAAGCCCTGTCTTCCATCAACCGCT
>DATKKJ010000138.1 GCA_035543055.1 Terriglobales bacterium
GCCTTTTCACCGACGAACTCCAGCGGCGGCGCGGCGGCGATGGCGCCGCACTCCACGGCGGACTTGAAGAAGAGCTCCATGCCGGAGAGGTTCTCGGCGTCGAGGGAGAAATCGATGTTCTCGGTCAGGTAGGCGCGCACCTGTTCCTCGGTGAGGCCGACGCGCGGCGCCCATTCCCGCGCCAGGGCTTCGACATTCTGCAACCCGTGGTCGCGCGAGCTCTGAAAGATCTTCACCAGGTCGAGCGGGCTGCTCTCCGCCGCTTCCGCACGCACGGCCCAGAACGCAAAGACGAAGGGCTTGCCGGTGAGGCGGTTCCATTCCTCGGCGAGGTCGTAGCAGACAAACTTGGTGCGGTCCACGGTGAGCGCGGGGTCGCCGATGATCAGCGCGGCATCGCACCCCCGCAGCATCTGCCCGAGATCCGGGGCCATGGGTTGAAGCTGCCGCGAGCCGCCCCAGACCTTGCGAAAAAGCACCCGGGCTAGAGTCACGGAGGTGCGTGAGGATGTATCGGCAGCCACCGTCCGCACTTCCTCGATCGGTTTCTTGCAGATCAGCAAGATGGAGCGCACCGAGCGCTTGCTGGCGATGGCGACATCCGGAATGACCTTGAGGCCGGGAATGGACGCATAGGCCACGACCGGGACGATACCGATGTCCGCCGTACCCGTGCGCAGCGACTCGGCGCAGCCGGAGGGCACGGTATAGAAGATCTCGAAGTGCCGTCGCAGGTCGCCGTGGTCAAAGTCCCACATCAGCGGCGCGGTATTGAGGAAGGAAATGGCAGAGATCCGGAGCCGGGGCATCGCGGGGAATTCTAAACCAAACGATAGTGGTCCATGTCCTTGACGGCGGTTTCGGCAAGTGGCTACCCTCGGCGGTTGCATGCAGAGCGCCGCGACCAATGCGACCGCCGCCGCCCATCCGCTGGAGTGGCTGGCCCTGGCGTTGACGCCGGGTATGGGCGCTACCCGCAGCCGGCACCTGGTCGAGCACTTCCAGTCGGTGACCAACGTCTTTCGCGCGTCGCTCACTGAACTGGAGGCAGCGGGACTGCCAGCTGCGGCAGCCCAGGCCATCGGGACCGGCAAGTCGTTCGAGGCTGCGGAGCAGGAGATGGTGCGCGCGGCCTCCGCCGGAGCGCAGATCGTCACCCTCGACGACCCGCTCTATCCTCCGTTGCTGCGGCAGATCTATGATCCGCCGGTGGTTCTGTACCTGCGCGGCGACGCCGCTGTGCTTACGCAGCCGGCCATTGCGCTGGTCGGCACGCGCCATCCCACGCCTTACGGGATGGGCATGGCGGAGCGTCTGGCGTGTGACTTGGCCAACGCCGGACTGGTCATCACCAGCGGCCTGGCGCGCGGCGTGGATGCCTCGGGACACCGCGGCGCCATCCACGCCAAGGGGCGCTCCATCGCCGTCTTCGGCACCGGCGTGGACGTCGTCTATCCGCGGGAGAACGGGCGCATCGCGGACAGCCTGCTGGCCCTGGGCGGCGCGCTGGTGTCGGAGTTCGCCCTGGGGACCTTTGCGGCGCCGCAGAATTTTCCCATCCGCAACCGCATCATCAGTGGGCTTTCGCTGGGCGTGCTGGTGGTCGAAGCCGGCGAGTACAGCGGCACGCGCATCACGGCGCGCTGCGCCCTGGAGCAGGGTCGTGAGGTCTTCGCCGTGCCCGGTAACGTCACCAACCGGCTATCCTGGGGCCCCAACACGCTCATCAAGCAGGGCGCCAAGCTGGTCGCCACCTGGGAAGATGTCTTCGAAGAGCTTCCCTCGGAGGTCAAATCGGCATTGAAGCCCGCCTCACCTGAATCCCTGACCCCTTCGACCGCATCCTTATTCGAGGGAGAGAAGCTGTCCCCCCACGAAAAGCTCATCCTGAGCCAGTTGAAGAAGGACGAAGCCACCCACATCGACGAACTGGTGGAGCACCTGGAACCGCAGGTATCGTCCTCGGAAATCTTCGCAGCGCTGTTCGAATTGGAGCTGGCGGGCAAGATCCGGCAATTGCCGGGAAAGAATTTCGTGAAAAGCTTCTGACCGCTCCGAGTAGCCGCCAACAGCGTAATCGTGCTAGCTTGAATCCCGGGGGACCCACAGGAGAAGTTTTGGCTAAGGCATTAGTCATCGTCGAATCGCCCGCCAAGGCGAAGACGATCAACAAGTATCTCGGCAAGGACTACGAGGTGGAAGCCTCGCTCGGTCACGTCAAGGACCTGCCCAAGAGCATCCTGGGCGTGGACATCAAGAACGATTTCGCGACCGATTACGAGGTGATCCCCGGCAAAGAGAAGGTCCTCGCGAACCTGAGGAAGAAGGCGAAGACCGCCTCGGCCATCTACCTGGCGCCCGATCCGGACCGCGAAGGCGAAGCCATCGCCGCCCACCTGGCGGAAGAACTCGGCAACGGCAAGAAGAAGAACGGGACCCCGATCCATCGGGTGACGTTCAACGAGATCACGCAGAAGGCGGTGCGGGCCGCTTTCGAACATCCCCGCGAGATCGACCGTAACTTGGTGGACGCGCAGCAGACGCGCCGCGTACTCGACCGCCTGGTCGGCTACCAGGTGTCGCCCCTGTTGTGGGACAAAGTGCGCCGCGGGTTGTCGGCCGGGCGCGTGCAGACAGTCGCGCTCCGGCTCATCGTGGACCGCGAACGCGAGATCAAGGCCTTCGAAAAGAAGGAGTACTGGACCCTGGACGCGCACCTCGCCGCCGCCAAGCCCCCGGCCTTCGACGCGTACCTGGTGGGCTCCAATCCGGAAAAGAACGTCGTCCCGAGCGAGGAAGAGGCCAAGCGGATCCAGGCCCTGCTGGAGAAGGCGCAGTGGACGGTCACCAGCGTCGAGAAGAAGGAGCGGCGCCGCAGCGCCACCCCGCCGTTCACCACCAGCAAGTTGCAGCAGGACTCCTCGCGCAAGCTGCGCTTCAGCGTGAAGCGCACCATGATGATCGCCCAGCGGCTGTATGAGGGCGTGGAACTCGGAGAAGAGGGCTCGGTCGGCCTGATCACCTACATGCGTACCGATTCGACCGCGGTGTCGAACGACGCCATCGTCGAGGTCCGCGAGCACGTTGGCAAAGAATTCGGGCCGCAATACCTGCCCGAGACGCCGAACGTCTACAAGCAGCGCAAGGAAGCGCAGGCGGCCCACGAGGCCATCCGTCCGACCGCGGTCGCCCGGCATCCCGACGCCATCAAGGGCTTCCTCAAAGAAGACGAGTACAAGCTGTACAAGCTGATCTGGCAGCGCTTTGTGGCGTCGCAGATGAACCCGGCGGTCTTCGACCAGACGACCGTGGACATCGAGGCGCGCACCGATGGCGACATCTTCCCCTTCCGGGTCACCGGTTCGGTGCTCAAGTTCGACGGCTTCCTGAAGGTGTACGAGGAATCGAAGGAAGGGAAGGATGAGGAGGACGAGGCGCTCAAGCACAAGCTGCCGCTCCTCGAGGCCGGACAGAAGCTCACGCTGCGCTCGCTGAAGCCGGAGCAGCACTTCACCGAGCCTCCGCCGCGCTTCAACGAGGCGTCGCTGGTCAAGGAACTGGAAGAACGGGGCATCGGGCGGCCCTCGACCTACTCGGCCATCCTCTCCACCATCCAGGAGCGGCAATACGTGCAGAAGGCGGGCGGCAAGTTCGTGCCCACCGAGATCGGCCTGGTCGTCACCGACTTGCTGGTCGAGAATTTCAAGGACATCTTCGACGTCAGCTACACCGCCCGCCTGGAAGAAGAGCTGGACGAGATCGAAGAAGGCCACGAGAAGTGGACCGACGCCCTGCGCGAGTTCTACAAGAAGTTCGAGAAGGACCTCCGCTACGCCTCCAAGCACATGGAGAACATCAAGCGGATGGAGAAGCCCACGGCCGAGAAGTGCGAGCGGTGCGGCTCGCCCCTGGTCATCAAGTGGGGCAAGCACGGCTCCTTCTACGCGTGCAGCTCCTACGACAAGGACGATCCGAACAGCTGCACCTTCACCAAGGAGAATCCCATCGACCTGCCGGACCTGGATTCGGCCGACATGCAGGAGACGACGCAGGAGGAATATTGCGAGAACTGCGGGCGGGTGATGGTGCTCAAGCGCGGACGCTTCGGGCAATTCATGGCCTGTACCGGCTATCCGGATTGCAAGACCACGCGCCGCCTCGACCAGGGCAAGAAGGTCCCCGACATCCCGCTGGACGAGAAGTGCCCGAAATGCGGGCGCAACCTCATCCTGCGCCACGGGCGCTACGGGGAATTCGTCTCCTGCAGTGGCTATCCGGATTGCAAATGGGTGAAGCAGAACTACATCGGGATGAAATGCCCGGAGTGCAAGCAGGGCGAGCTGGCGGAGAAGAAATCGCGCTTCGGCACGATCTTTTACGGGTGCGACCGCTATCCCAAGTGCAAGTTCACCTCGGCGCACAAGCCGCTGGATGAGCCCTGCCCGAAGTGCGGCTCTCCTTACCTCGTGCTCAAGAATCTAAAGTCGGGGCCGGTGATCTCGTGTCCCAACAACAAGCGCGGAGAAGAGAAGGCTCGCCGCCGCCGCAAAGCCGAGCCGGAGTCAACGGTGCAATGCGATTACTCGCGTCCCGCACCCCCGGAGATGCTGCCACCGCGGCCGGAAGCGGGCCAACCGGAAGCGCCGCATGCGGATTGATCCCGCGCCCACCGGCAAAGTTAGCGAAGCAGGCAGCCCGCCGCAGCTGATCTACGAGATGTACTCCTTGATGTACTCGTCCTGGGTCTGGCTGAGTTCCTGCGCGGTCCCGTCGAAGATCACCTTGCCCTCCTTCAGGATCAGGAAGCTGGTGTGGACGTCGCGCGTGCTGCGCGCGGCCAGAGGCCGCATCTCGTTCGCCTCGGTATCGAAGTAGTGGGTAGCCATGATGAAGGCGTCCTGGAGGCGATGGGTCACCAGCAGGGCGGTGGTCTTGTACACATCGCGCTGCTTCACCAGCAGCTCGACGATGGTGGTGGAAGTGATCGGGTCCAGGCCGCCGGTGGGTGAATCGTAGAGCAGTACCTCGGGCTGAGCGATGATAGCTCGGGCGATCGCGACACGGCGCCTCATGCCTCCGGAAAGCTCCGCCGGGAACATACTGACGGTGTGCTCGAGTTCGACGAACCGCAGCGCTTCCCGAACCCGCCGGTCCAACTCCTCTTCCGGGACGTCGCCTTCTTCGATCAGCCGGAAAGCCACGTTCTCCCGGACGGTCAGCGAATCAAAGAGCGCGCTTTCCTGGAAGACCATGCCGACCTTCCGCCGCAGCTCGAAGAGTTCCTCCTCCCGCATCTCGGTGACGTCGTAGCCCAGCACGTAGATGTGCCCTCGGTCGGGCCTCACTAGGCCGAGCGCCAGCTTCAGGATGGTGGACTTGCCTACCCCGGCGACGCCGAAGACCGCCTTGGTCTCCCCCCGCGCCACCTCGAAGGAGACTCCGTCGAGCACCTGACGCCCTTCGAACTCGATGGAGACGTCGTCGAACACGACCGCTTTGTGCTGGGCCGGCTGCGGAGCATCAGCGCCTTGCTGGTTGGTCAGCAGCTCAGACATATCAGTGGGGGAAGAAGACCATCAGCACGCGGGTGAGGAAGAAATCCAGCACCAGGATGAGCACTGACGACGCCACCACCGCCTGGGTAGTGGAGCGGCCCACGCCCTGCGTCCCGCCCTTGGTGGAAAGGCCGTAATAGCAGCCCACGCTGGAGATGATGAAGCCGAAGAACACCGGTTTCACCAGGCCCATCAGGACATCCGAAAACACAAGGCTCTGCCAGGCGTTGGACCAGTACTGGTTGGCGTCGAGGCCGAGCATGACGTACGCCACCATGAAGCCGCCGGCCAGACCGACCAGGTCGCTGATGATGGTCAGGAAGAACAACATGAAGACCGTGGCCACCACCCGCGGGGTCACCAGCTTGCGGCTGGGATCGGTCCCCAGGGCGCGCATGGCGTCGATCTGCTCGGTGACCTTCATGGAGCCGAGCTCGCTGGCCATGCCCGATGAGTTGCGGCCGGAGACCATCAGTCCGGTCAGTACCGGCCCCAGTTCGCGGACCATGGAGAGCGAGACGAGTTGTCCGATCAGGGTCAAGCTGCCGAAACGCTGCAGCGTGTTGGCGCCCTGCAAGGCCAGCACCGCGCCGGTAAAGAAGCCGGTCAACACCACGATGGGCAACGAGCCCACACCGATCAAGTCCGCCTGCATCAACGTGTCGGCCAAATACCGCGGATGCCCGAACAGGTTGGCGATGGAGCGCCATGCCAGCAGAGAGTACTCCTGGATCGCCAGCACTCCCTGCTTGGCATAATCGACCGGAGACAAGAGTTCCATGGAAGGCCGCAATATAGCAGAGGTCTGGGGCGAAACCAATCGGCTCTTGCCGCGTCCAACCATCGCTTTATAATGCGTCGCATTGCGGGGTGAGGACGTGAACCAGAAATCTGCTGCCACAGCGAAGCCGTTGGTTCAGGACGGCTGGGTCCGCAAGTCCGAACTGGATGCCTGGCTGGACCGTTGCCTGCCGGTCCCGACCCGGGTCATCAGCAACGAGGAATACGAGCCGATTCCGCAGACTGCGCAGCAGCGACAGGTCGAGCAGGAGATCGTCGCCGGCGCCGGGCGTCACGCCCGCCGCCTGGGAATGGACCGCCGCCAGTTCCTGCGCAGCTCCTGCGGCATGGCCCTGGCCTTTGCCGCCATGAACACGGTCTTTGGGCCGCTGTTCCGTGTGGAAGCGGAAGAACTATGGGAGCCGGCGGCCGCCGACGCCAAGGCGCGTTTCTTCATTTTCGACGTCCAGACGCACCACGTTGCCATGCCCTGGCAGGCGCCGGA
Organism: Terriglobales bacterium; assembly: GCA_035543055.1. Taxonomy (NCBI): domain Bacteria; kingdom Pseudomonadati; phylum Acidobacteriota; class Terriglobia; order Terriglobales; species Terriglobales bacterium. The sequence goes on from DATKKJ010000138.1 coordinate 6,841, forward strand.
AGCCAGCAAGGACTTCCTCGACGCCGTCGTCGGGATGCGCGGGACCGCCCGCCGCATGAATCCCGACCTCAAGGACCGCACGCCCAAGATCGAAGACGCCTACCTGGAGAACTACATCAAGGAAGTCTTTCTGGACAGTGAGACCGATGTGGTCGCGCTGAGCGCCCTGCCCGCCGAATCGGAACAGACCAGCGTCCTGACTCCCGACGTGATCGGAAAGACCAGAAGCTGGATCACCGAGCTCACACGCTCGCCGCGGGTCATCAGCCACGGCTATTTTTCACCCGACCTGGGCACCCGCAACCTCGAGTACATGCAGGGACAAACGGAGAAACTCAAGATCGACGCCTGGAAGGGTTACAGTGGCGTCGCCCGTGCCCAAGGCAAGCAGGGCTGGCGCATGGACGACCAGAAGAATTCCTATCCCGCGCTGGAGTACTCACGCAAGCGGGGCATTCGCAACATCTGCCTGCATAAGGGCCTGCCGTTCCCCGGCGATCCTGCATGGTGGAACCCGATGGACATCTGCCAGGCAGCCAAGGATTTCCCCGGCATGAATTTCCTGGTGTACCACTCCGGCTTTCGCGGGCTGCAAAGCGTTCTGCCCAAAGCGGAAGACGGATTCGCCAAGGATGCGCACATCCCGTGGGTCTCCGATTTTTGCGCCTGGAAGAAGAAGAACCCGGACGTCAAGAACGTGTACATGGAGATGGGGAGCACGTTCGCCCTCATGGTCTCGGCCAATCCTCTGCTGGCGGCTCACGTGCTCGGCATGATCATCGACGCCTTCGGCGACGACCACCTGTTGTGGGGCACCGATTCCATCTGGTGGGGCTCGCCGCAGTGGCAGATCGAGGCCTTCCGCCGCCTGGAGATGCCGGACAGCTTGCAAAAGCGCTTCGGCTACAAGCCGCTGACCGACGACGTGAAGCGCAAGGTCTTTGGCCTGAATGCCGCCCGCGTGTATGGCGTGGACCCCAAGACCAAGCTCAACCCAATGCCGAATGACTACGTGGAGCGCCTGCGCAAGCTCTACAAGCAGGCGGGCGCGCCCACGCCGTCGAACACCCAGTACGGCTGGGTTCGGGCGGAGTCGGTGGCGCTTCACTGAGACGATCGGGAATCGTGGGAATGGAAAGGCCCTCACAAGGGCGAAGGCCTTTCAGGTCGTCTAATCGCGGTTCTTGCGCTTGATCTCGATATTCAGCCGCTTGATCTTCTGATTGAGGGTGGAGAGCGGGATGTGGAAGCGCTCGGCGGCCTCGGTCTGGTTCCAGTTGCACTTGTCGAGCATGTCGGTGATGATACGCCGCTCGCATTCCTCGATGATGTCGAACAGCGAGGCGTCGGGACGCTCCTCGAAGGCGGGAACGGCCACACCGCGCCCGGTGATGGAAGGCGGCAGCAGGTCGGCGGTAACCACCGACCCCGAGGCCAGCACTACCGCGCGCTCGATCACGTTCTCCAGTTCGCGCACGTTTCCCGGCCACTGGTAATCCAGGAGGGCACGAAGGGCGTCGGACGCGATCTTCAGCTCCGGCTTGCCGTTCTCCTCGCAGAACCGTTTCAGGAAGTGCTGCACCAGCAGGGGGACGTCTTCCGGGCGCCGGCGGAGCGGCGGCAGTTCCACCGAGATCACGTTCAGGCGATAGAAGAGGTCTTCGCGGAACTTGCCTTCCTGCACCGCTTGCTTGAGGTCGAGGTTGGTGGCCGCGATCACCCGCACGTCCACCTGGATCTCCTGCACACCGCCCAGGTGCATGAATTTCCTGTCCTGCAGCACGCGCAGGATCTTGGCCTGGGTCTCCAGGCTCATGGTGCCGATCTCGTCGAGGAAGATGGTGCCGCCGTTGGCCACCTCGAACAGGCCCTTCTTGGAGCTGACCGCGCTGGTGAACGCGCCCTTGACGTGGCCGAAAAGGGTGGACTCGAGCAGGTCGGTGGGCATGGAGCCGGCGTTGACCGGCACGAATGCGCGGTCCTTGCGCGGCGAGTTCATGTGGATGGCCTTGGCCACCAGTTCCTTGCCGGTGCCGCTCTCGCCCTGGATCAGCACCGTGGAGCGGCTGGGCGCCACCTGGGCAATGAGGTCGAAGACCCGCAGCATGACCTCGCTGCGGCCGACGATGTTCTCGAAGCTGTAGCGTTGTTTCAGCGCCCGCTTGAGCTGGACGTTCTCCTGCTCCGCCTGGCGGCGGGCGATGGCCGCCCGGATGTCGGCCAGCAGCTTCTCGTTGTCCCACGGCTTCTGGATGAAGTTGACCGCGCCCGCCTGCATGGCGTTGACCGCGTTCTCCACCGTGCCGTAGGCAGTGATCATCATGACCGCCAGTTCAGGGTCGCGCTCGCGGATGTCCTTCAGGATCTCCAGGCCGTTGCGGTCGGGCAGCGCGAAGTCCAGCAGGACCAGGTCGAACGGCCGCTCGGCGATGCGGGCCAGGCCCTCCTCGCCGGTCTCCGCGCTTTCGACCGAGTAATTCTCCAGCAGGAGCAGGGTCTCCAGCGATTCGCGGATGGCCTCTTCGTCGTCAATGATCAGGATGCTCGGCGCCGCAGCCTCTTCTTCCACGCGGACCCGCTGTGCCATTACCGCCGCTTCAGACATGGTTTCCTCTTCACAACTGCGATCTCTGCGGGCTCATGTGCCCGCCACCTGGACAGCCCTCAAGCATTCACGGCCTTCCGCACCATGGGGAATTCCAGGTAGAAGGTCGTGCCTTCTCCCGGCCGGCTCTCCACCCGGATCTTGCCGGCGTGCTCCTGGATGATCCCGTAGGTGACCGAGAGCCCCAGCCCGGTTCCCCGCGGCTGTCCGTCGCGGGGATTGTTCTTGGTGGTGAAGAACGGGTCGTAGATGCGCTGGATGTGCTCGGGTGCAATGCCGCTGCCGCTGTCCTGGACGATCACCGTGACGCTGTTCCCGTTGGAGGTGGTCACCGACAACGTCCCGCCGCCCACCATCGCGTCCTTGGCATTCAAGAACAGGTTCAGGAACACCTGCTGGAGCTTCCCGGCATTGCCGTGGATGCGCGGCACATCCGCCGCCAGCGACGGCTGCACCTTCACTCGCGCCGTCCTCATCTGGTGGTCCAACAGCGCCAGGGTGTCGCTGATGATCTTGTTGATGTCCACGTCGCCGAACTCGCCTCCGCTGGTGCGGGAGAAGTTCAGCAGATTGTTCACGATCTCGGACGCGCGGAAGGTTTGGCGGGTGATCTTCTCCAGCAGCTCGGACTTCCTGGCGTCGCCCTGCACCTGCTTGGCCAGCATCTGGGCATAGGAGCTGATGACCGCCAGCGGGGTGTTCACCTCGTGGGCCACGCCCGCCGCCAGCAGGCCGATGGACGACATCTTCTCCGCCTGCGCCAGCTGCGATTCCAGCCCGATCCGCTCCGTGATGTCGTCCACGATGATGAGCCGCCCGATCACCTGGAATCTCTTGGTGACCAGCGGGGCGATGGCGACATTGGTCACGCGCGGCTCGCCGGCAGGCGTCTCCAGCCGGAACTTGTAGAGGTTGTGGATGCCGGCGCTCTGCCGGAAGCGGTAGAACTCCTCCACGAACGACGGGGCAAAGACCTCGGAGATCCTGCGCCCCAGGGCCTCCGCCCGGGACATGGCGTACATGACCTCCATCTGCGAGTTCCAGGACTCGACGCGGTCCTCCAAGTCCACGGCCAGCACGCCCACGCTGATGGATTCGACGATGTTCTCGTTGAACTCCTTCAGCCGTTCGTACTCGCTCACCTTCTCTTCCAGAGACTCGTAGAGGCGGGCGTTCTGGATGGCGATGCCGATGTAGCCGGCCAGCGTCTCCAGCAGCTCAACGTCTTCGCTGGAGAGGAAATCGCCCTCCATCGTTTTGCCCAGGCCGAGGGCGGCGATGACCCGGTTCTGCACCGTGCAAGGGATGTAGTAATTCAGGTCCAGACGGCGGATGGTGAACTGCACCGATCCTGTCTCCCGCACTACCGCAGCGGTGTTCTCGAAGAACAAGTGGGCGGCCGCCAGCTCGGAGCGCTGGGCGCTGAGGAAGCTCAGGTCCAGGTCGCCGATCTCGGAGATGCCGAACGACTTGGCCAGGGTGAAGCCCTCTTCTCCCGTGGCCAGGAAGACAGCAACCCGGTCTACCAGCAGGGTGCGCGCCAGGCGGTCGATCACCGACGTCAACATGCGATCCAGGTCAGTCTCCGAACTCAACTCCCTCCCGAACTCGATCAGCGTCCGCCGGTAGTCATAGCGCTTGCGGTAGAAGACCTTGTCCAAGCGCTCCTGGATCCACTTCTTGATGGGCTCGAACAGCAGGGCGGTGATCACGATGGCGGCGATCAGCCCCGCCGGTCCGGCACTGGGCACGCTCTTGCGGATCAACTCCGCCGCCAGGCCTACCGCGCCGAAGTACACGCCCACGATGGCGGCCGTCGCCAGGGTATAGGCCATGCCGCGCTTGAAGATGATGTCCACGTCCATCAGGCGATAGCGCACGATGGCGTAGCCGAAGGTCAGCGGCAGGAAGACCAGCGAGAGCACGCTGATCTTCATCGCCTGGGTGGGGACCGTGCCGTCCAGGTAGGGGATGACGTAGAAGAGGGTGAAGGGGGCGATGGCCAGGGTGGTGCCGCGGGTGACCCACTTCATCTGCTGCCGCACGATGGGCATGGTGACCCGGCGGTAGGTGTGCCAGAAGATAGCGGCCGCGCCACAGAACAGCAGCGCCAGGTACAGCATCTGCACCCGGTCGAGGTTCCAGCGCAGCTCCTCGCTGGCGGGGTGGGTCCGGATGACCCAGACGTGGAGCGCTCCCAGCAACAGGGCCGGCAGGTACACGAACGGGATCAGCCAGCGGCGCTCGCGCACGAATCCCTTGGGCTCGGGGAAGGTGAGCGCGAAATGCAAGAAGAGCGCCGGTTGCAGCAGCCAGGCGCCGACGTTCGTCCAGTAGATGATCTCGTCGAACTGGTTCAGCTTGCCGGTGTACTTGAAGGAATAGAAAACGAACGAGACCAGGCAGAAGACGTAGAAGTGCATGGACTTCGGCGCGGTCCAGCGCCGCAGCAGCACGTAAAGCCCAATGCCAAGGTAGATCAGGGCGATCAGCCGCAAGCCGGCGTTCAACGACTTGTCTACCGGCACCAGAATGATGGTGACGTCGAGGGGCACGTCCTGCCGGACCAGCGAGTACGTGGCCTGTTTCCAGACGCCGGTCTTGTACAACTGCCGTACCAGCTGGACCGTGCTCGAAACCGTTTGGTTGTTGATGGCGGTCAGCTCGTCGCCCGCCTTGATGCCGGCGCGCTGGGCCGGCCCGCCGGGATCCACCCGCTCCGCCCGCAGCCAGCCTTCGTGTTCCACCCACCAGACTCCGTCGTAGGGGGTCTGGAATTCGCGCTCCTTTTGGAAGTTGATCAGGGCGAAGACAGCCGCCGTGAGCGTCACGATGGCCAGCAGGATGGCCGAGAACCGGACGTTGAGTTCCTTGCTCATTTGGCCCCGCGGAGCGTGCGGAGACGTCCTTTGAGGCGGCTCC
>DATKKJ010000139.1 GCA_035543055.1 Terriglobales bacterium
GACAGCCGGCGAGCGTTCGGCCAGGAGCGGGTCGATATTGGCCTTCACGATATGTTGCGCGAGGGCTTCGACAGCGAAGACATTGGTGTTGTAGAGCTGGTTGATAGCGACGACCTTCAACAGGACCGTTGGAGCATGCGTGTTTTGGGGATGGAGCTGAAAAAGCTGCGTCAGGGCGGATTCAGTCAAGGCATTCTCGGCGTCAAACTCTCGTTCGGCTTCTAGGACGGTTGCGGGCGTGGGCGCGGGCAGCGGCATGCGCCGAATTGTATGCTTCAGTCGCCCCTACGGGGCTCTTCCCTCTTTCGATCGCCTACCCGCCGTTGAAACGGCGGGCTACTCTCATCGCGCCCCGCTGGGGCGCGAATGAGGTGGGCGGCGGGTGGCCCGACCTTTCGTCTAAACAAAGTGGTGGCGGGTGGCCCGGCCTTTCGCACCACCACAATCTGGGTGGCCCGTCCTTTGCGGCGCGCTTTTTGCCGCAAAGGGCGGGAGGCAGAATCTCTGTCGCCCCTAAAGGGGCTCTTCCCTCTTCTTAGAATCTACCCGGGGCTCACGCCCGGGCTAGATTCTCCGTCGCCCGCTACCGCGGGCTGCGTGTCAGGGCACGCCTTCAGGCGTGCCGATGCCGCCCCCTTCTTAGTCCTGTCATCCTGAGCGGGTTTTGACCCGCGAAGGATCTCGCGAACTGCCGGCAGCGTCGGTGACGTGTGCATGGGGTCGCTGCGAACGTTCCAGGAAGAATCCATGCGCGGGTGGCCCAGGTAATCCCCATAGGGGCGCCGCGCACGAGCCGTCAGGATTGACACCCCCGGGGGAAGGGCGTAGGCTGCGCCAGTCCTTGCATTCCCGACTTCAGCCCAGCGCGCATTCCTTTCCTTTATCACCGTCGGCCCCGGCGCTCACATCCGGCATCGTCAATTCAATATGGAGGTCGTATGCGAAGAATCAGCGTTTGCCCTGTCGTCGGGATGATGTTTGCCTTGCTGGCGCCCACTCTGGTGGTGGCCCAGCAGCAGCCTGCCAAAACCATGTCCGGCCCGCCGAAGGTGCTGCAGATCGTGCGCGAAGAAGTGAAGCCCGGCAAAGGGCCCGCCCACCAGAAGCATGAAGCTGCCTGGAGCCAGGCATTCACCAAGGCCGGGTACCCTCACAACCTGACCATCAGCTCCGTCACCGGGCCGAGCGAAGACTGGTTCATCACCGGTTTCGGCTCGTTCGCAGAGTGGGAGAAGCTCAACAAACGGATGGACGAGCCCGCTTTCAGCAATGTGATGGAGACGTTCATGCCCAAGGAGAGCGAATACGTCTCCGAGACGCGGATGATCACCGCACGCTACCGTCCCGAACTGAGCTACAGGCCGGACTTCAAACTGGGCGAGTACCGCTACTTCAGTGTGGCCCTGGTCCGCTACAAGCTGGGCCACAGCCCCGACGAGGTGGGGAAGATCCTGGCGGCGGCACGGGAAAAGGGCAATGTTGACGCCCATATTGTCGCCTATCAGGTCACTTCGGGCGCGCCCGTCGGCAGCTACCTTTACTTCACCGCGCTGAAGAACCTGGACGCGTGGGACCAGCCGCCCAACCAGGCTTACCTGGACGCGCTGAAAGAGGGAAAGTTCGACGAAGCAGTCGAAAGATCGATCCAGAACGTGGAGTTCCGCCTTTTTGGATTCAACCCTCGGCTGAGCTACGTGAGCGAGGAGGTGGCCTCGGCTGATCCCGCGTTCTGGCACCCCAAGGCGCCGGCCAGCAAGACGGCTGCCCCTGCGAAAGCTGCGCCCCCAAAGAAGGAAAACTGAGATCTAGTTTCTCGTTTCTAGTCGGGGGGTGGCCCGCCCAACAGTTGGGTTGGCCCCTTCTCCCACCCAAGCCAAAAGCAGGCTTGGGTGGGGCACCCGGCAAATCTTCTAAGGAACTATCGGCGGGCGAACTGCGTATGATGGAGCAGCAACGTTCTATGCGCACCGACGCCAAGACCACGCTCATTGCAAGCCTGATCGGCAGCGGAGCCGGGACCGCGGCCTGGTTCTATGGGATCGCGGACCGCCTCTGGCCTGCCCACCCGCAGGTCGCCATTTTCCTGCTGACCATCGCCAGCACCGTCATTGCCATGGCGATGTGGCCCCGCCCGGCCACGTCCCGCCGGGACTGAGGCGGGTGGCCCCGCCCCTTCGCACCAGATCCCAGTTTCTAGTTTCTAGTTGGAACCGATGGTGCGGGCAGCTCTGGGGGGAACCCATGTGAACGGCACGGATAGCGCCATCACCCGCGAGGTCCCTCGCGGGGTAAAACCCGTTCGGGATGACAAGAGGGTGAGATTTGTAATTGGCAATTGGCAATTGGCAAAGTTGAGGAACGGCGCTCCAGATAACGCAAGTATTCTCATCCCGTAAGTCGTTGAAATGCTTGGGGCGAAATCTTGATTATAGCTTTCAGCTAATTTTCCACATTGACCGATAGGATAAAATAGAGATGTGGGCGGTGTGCCCGCTGGCTCTTTGATAACTTCGCTGACTCCCGACTCCTGACTCCTAACTCCTTTGTTCTACTGATTTTGCGAATCTCGCGGTGCAAACAAACGACTTCCCTCCAGACCCTACTGATCTCCGGAGCTAAGTCCTTTGTTTCAACAGATCAGAGGGAGGGGGGTGGGGGCCTGATCTGTCGCCCTCGGCCCCTAGCGTGGACGGCGGGGCGTGGCGCGAGGGGAGCGCTGCTGCTGGAGATCGCGCTGGGTGCCAACGACGTCGTGCGCTTCCTGCAGCCAGGCGCGCAGCTCATCGTCCAGGTCGGCGGCCGACGCGATGCGGACGTAGTGCCCGCGCCAGCGCGGGCCGTAGTCCACCGTCTTGACGATGCGAGGGCTACGGAGCCAGCGATGCAGGGCGAAGGCGGCCAGGAAATGGTCTTTGCGCGGGTACAGGCCGGCGAAGCGGACCCGGGCGACGGCGACCAGGCGGGTCTTCTGCGGGAGCACCTGGACGTCGCCCAGCGACTTGAGCAGCGCTACATACTTGCGCGCGACCGCCAGCAACCCGGGCGCGGAACGGGAGAAGAGCTCCCCCAGCGTGAACCGGCCGCAGGAGTGCGAGAGGTTGCGGGTGACCAGGCGGGCGCCGCACTTCGGGCAGTGCCACAGGGGGCGTTGGGTCATGGCATGTCGGAGACGAACTCGATGGCGTAGGTAAGCTTCATACCGCCCTCTGCGAAATCGGGGCATGATAGCAATACAATCGCTGGTGATGAAACGGATGCTGCACGGCCTGGGGATGGCGCTGATGCTGGCGTCGCCCTTCTGGCTGACGCTGGAAGACCCGCCCGACTACTACAAGTTCGGGACCAGCCTTGCCCTGGGCCTCCTGTTGAACATGGCCGGCATTCTCTATCCGAAGTCGGACGGCGGCCGGTGACCTTCAGTAGATGGGCCAGACGCCGGGCGTGACGACTTCGAGCAGGTGTCCGTCGGGATCGCGGAAGTACAGGGCCTGGCCGCCGAACTTCCAGGTCATGCGCTTCTCGATGGGGAGATCGAGTTGGCGCAGCCAGTCTTCCCAGCGGTCGAGGTCGGGGCGGGCGATGGCGAAGGCGACGTGGATGGAGCCGGTGGCGTCGGTGTCGGAACTTCCGCCGCGCTTGAACAGCAGGAGCACGTCGCGGTCGCCGGCGCGCAGCACCGCCAGCCGCGTCTGGTCGGTGACCTCGGCGTCGGAGGCGTCGAGGAGCGGGAAACCGAAGACCCGCTGGTAGAACTCCAGGGACCGCGCCACGCTGCTGACGTAGAGCGAGGTCTCGAGCACGCCGTTCACCTTCGGCCCGGCAAAGGTGTTCGTGGTCATCTGTTCACTCCCAGGGAATGGGATTCCGGAATCCAGCAAAAAGATTCGAGGCACGGGCCGGCGCGAGCGCCCGCGCTCCATTGTCCATGTCCCGCACGAGCGGACAGTGGCCTGGAGGACGAGGAAGTAACCATCCCGTTCGCTATTAGACAGGCGCGCCAGGGCGGTGCAAGCTTGCGTCGCAATCTCCGATGGAAGATCGAAGAGCGACGCTGAACAGGCATTGGGCTTTGGTAATCAGGTTCGGAGAAGGCACTTCGTACGACGCTCCCTCTATTCCTCCCCACGACGAAGTAGGCCCCGTGATTTCCGGATGTTCGGCCTGTTATCTGTCGCGACATTGCTGAGCGCTGGCACGCGTCGAGATGCGAGCCAGAGGAGCTGGAGAGCGAACATGAAGACACTGCAAGATGGTCGGGGACGAGAGCCACAGTCGCCGTGGAGGCAGCCGTGGCTGGCGGTGCTGGTGGCGGGAGTGGCGCTGCTGCTGCTCGCGCCGTCGGCGCACGCCCAAGGATTGACGGTCCAGATCAACGCGACCTGGGACGGGTCCACGTTCACGCTGAGCCAGAGCAAGGTGTACTGCCCGCCGGGCTGCCAGGTGAAGCTGGTGATCAGCGGGTTCGGAAGCCTGCACGCGCTGTCGGCCCAGTACGTGAGTTTCACCAGCAACGCCAACGATCCGGCGCCCACCGTCATGTACTGGGTGGGCCCGCCGAATGCCACGACGTCGTGGAGCCTGAATGGCTCGGTGTGGCTGGATGCGGTGGGAGGCCCGGGGCCGTACACCGACATCATGACCATCGCGGCGGCTCCGATCGGGAGCTACAAGTTCACCATCTTCGCCTATGGGGTGAAGGCGACCGACCTGTTCGTGTATCCGCTGCCGGCGGCGACCTTCCTGGGTGATTGGAACGCGGCGTACAACTATCCGCGGGGCGCGATCGTGACCTACAACGGCGCCACCTACCTGCGGCTGCCGGCGGTGCAAGCGAGCGCGCCGGTGGGCAATGGCAACGCGCCGGGCACCGATGCGACCCAATGGCAGCAGATCAGCGGAGCGCAGGGGCCTCCGGGACCTGCGGGGCCTGAGGGACCACAGGGACCCAACGGCTTGACGGGCGATCCCGGACCTGCCGGGCCTCAAGGACCTCAAGGCAACGACGGGCCTGCTGGACCTCCGGGACCGGTGGGCGCTACGGGACCACAAGGGCCGCAAGGCCCTGCTGGGCCGACGGGACCAGTGGGC
>DATKKJ010000140.1 GCA_035543055.1 Terriglobales bacterium
GCGCTCCCACCATCCGGGGTTCGGCATGGGCATCGCCTTCGTCGAGACCGCACCCCAGCAGATGGAGGGGCTGAAGCGCCTCATCGCCATCCTGTCCGGGGTGGCAGCCGCTTCTCCTCCCAAGGTCGTTCCCATCGTTCCTCCCACCCCACGCCCGCCCGCGACGGGGGCGTTGGAAGCCATCGTCAAATGGTTCGGCACGCACGAGACCCTCTCCCGCGAGGAATTCCTCAGTCTGATTGAGCGGGATATCAAGAAGCCAACTGGATAGAAAGGAGGCCTGGAACAGGAGGCTGGCGGCAGGTGGCAGGATGCAGGGACCAAAGACCTGCGACCTGCTTCCTGCGACCTGCCTCCTATGCTAGCGCGTCGCCGCGCTGCGCTCCGCGTGGAGTTGCTGCAATGCCCGCACCGTGATCTCCCCGCGTTGCAGCGCGGCGATGCCGTCGGCCGCCGCCCGCGCCGCGGCCAGCGTGGTGATGGTGGGGATGTGATGGGTGACCGCCGCCCGTCGGATCGCCTTCTCGTCGAAGTACGGGTCCGGCCCGTGCGGCGCGTTGATCACCAGCTGGATGCGGTCGCCCTTGATCAGGTCCACCACGTTCGGCCGCCCTTCCTTCACCTTGTACACCCGGTCGCAGACGATCTTCGCCCGCTCCAGCACCGCCGCCGTGCCGTGGGTGGCGACCAGCTTGAATCCCAGGTCGAGGAAACGCTGCGCGATCTCCGGCGCGTGCGGCTTCTCCTGGTCGTTGACGCTGATGAACACGCAGCCCGCGGTGGGCAGCGTCTGCCCCGCCGCCAGTTGCGCCTTGTAGAAGGCTCCGCCGAAGTTGTCGGCCACGCCCATCACTTCGCCCGTGGACTTCATCTCCGGCCCCAGCACCGTGTCCACGCCCGGGAACTTCGACCACGGGAAGACCGGCGACTTCACGTAGTAGCAATTCCCCGTCCCCAGGTCGGCGGCCCGCTCCACGTTCTCCGGCAGGAACTCGCGCAGCTTGCGCCCGGTCATCAGCCGCGCCGCGATCTTCGCCAGCGGAACGCCCGTGGCCTTCGAGACGTAGGGCACCGTCCGCGAGGCCCGCGGGTTCACCTCCAGCACGTACACCGTGTCCTTCTGGATGGCGAACTGGATGTTCATCAGCCCCACCACCTGCAGCGCCCGCGCCAGCTTGAAGGTGTGCTCCCGCATGGTGGCCATGATCGGCTCGGGGATGTCCACCGCCGGCAGCACGCACGACGAGTCGCCGGAGTGGATCCCGGCCTCCTCGATGTGCTGCATGATGCCCGCGATCACGCAATCCTCGCCGTCCGACAGGCAGTCCACGTCCACCTCGGTGGCGGCTTCGAGGAAGTGGTCGATCAGCACCGGCCGCTCCTGCGAGTACTCCACCGCCTCCTTCATGTAGCGCACCACCGACTCGTCGTCGTACACGATGGCCATCGCCCGTCCGCCCAGCACGTAGCTCGGCCGCAGTAGCACCGGATATCCGACCTGGTTCGCGGCCGCCACCGCTTCCTCCACCGACGCCGCCGTCCCGCCCTGGGGCTGCGGGATCCCGAGTTCCTCGATCAGCTTGCCGAAGCGCTTGCGGTCTTCCGCCAGGTCGATGGACTCTGGCGACGTCCCGATGATGGGCACGCCCGCCGCTTTAAGCGGCAGCGCCAGGTTCAGTGGCGTCTGCCCGCCGAACTGCACGATCACCCCGATCGCCGCGCCCGACGCTGCCTCGTGCTCGTACACCGCCAGCACGTCTTCCAGGGTCAGCGGCTCGAAGTAGAGCCGGTCGCTGGTGTCGTAGTCGGTCGAGACCGTCTCCGGGTTGCAGTTCACCATGATGGTCTCGTAGCCGTCGTCGTGCAGCGCGAACGAGGCGTGGCAGCAGCAGTAATCGAATTCGATCCCCTGCCCGATGCGGTTCGGCCCCGCCCCCAGGATGATGACCTTCTTCCTCTGCGTCGGCGGCGCCTCGCTCTCCTCCTCGTAGGTCGAGTAGAGATAGGGCGTGTAGCTCTCGAATTCGGCGGCGCAGGTGTCCACCTGCTTGTACACCGGCTTGATGCCGTGCTTGCGCCGCAGGTGCCGCACCTTCTCGCTCGCTCCGTGTCCGTTGCGCAGCCGCCACGACTCCGCCAGCCGTGCGTCCGACACTCCCATGCGCTTGGCCTCGCGCACCACCTCGGCGGGCGCCGAACTGATGGGGTGTTTCTCCACCTCCAGCAGCATCTCCACGGTCTCCTTGAGCTGGTAGAGGAACCAGGGATCGATGGAGGTCATCTTGGCCAGCTCTTTCACCGTGTGCCCCTGGCGCAGCGCATAGCGCAGGTAGGCCAGCCGCTCCGGATGCGGCGTCACCAGTCGCTGCGTCAGGATGCGCGGCTCGATCTTCTCCGACCCCGGCTTCTTCCCCGTCTCCAGCGAGCGGATGCCCTTGAGCAGCGCCTCCTTGAAGGTCCGCCCGATGGCCATCGCCTCGCCCACCGACTTCATCTGCGGCCCCAGGCTCTCATCGGCCCCGGGAAACTTCTCAAACTGCCATTTGGGGATCTTCACCACCACGTAGTCGAGCGTCGGCTCGAAGCAGGCCGGCGTCTTCTTGGTGATGTCGTTGGGGATCTCGTCCAGCGTGTAGCCCACCGCCAGCCGCGCCGCGATCTTGGCGATGGGGAACCCGGTGGCCTTCGAGGCCAGCGCCGACGAGCGCGACACCCGCGGGTTCATCTCGATCACCACCATCCGCCCGGTGTGCGGGTGCACCGCGAACTGGATGTTCGAGCCCCCCGTCTCGACCCCGATCTCCCGGATGATGGCGATGGCGGCGTCGCGCATCGCCTGGTACTCGCGGTCGGTCAGCGTCTGCGCCGGCGCCACCGTGATCGAGTCGCCGGTGTGCACCCCCATGGGGTCGAAGTTCTCGATCGAGCAGATGATGATGACGTTGTCCGCCAGGTCGCGCATCACCTCCAGCTCGTATTCCTTCCAGCCCAGCACCGACTCTTCGATCAGCACTTCGTGCACCGGCGAGAGGTCGAGGCCGCGCGCCAGGATCTCCAGCAGCTCCTCGCGGTTGTAGGCGATGCCGCCGCCCGTCCCGCCCAGCGTGAATGACGGCCGGATGATCACCGGGAACCCGATCTTGCCGCTGAACTCCATGCCGTCTTTCAGGTTGTTCACCAGCGCTGACTTGGGCACGTCCAGCCCGATCTTGGCGATCGCGTCCTTGAACAGCAGGCGGTCTTCCGCCTTCTTGATGGCCTCCAGCTTGGCCCCGATCAGCTCGACGTTGTACTTCTCCAGCACCCCGCCGTCCGCCAGCTCCACCGCGAGGTTCAGCGCCGTCTGTCCGCCCACCGTGGGCAGCAGCGCGAAGCCCCGCCCGCCCGACATCTCCGACTCGATGCGGATGATCTCTTCCAGGTATTCCTTGGTCAGCGGCTCGATGTAGGTGCGGTCGGCGAACTCGGGGTCGGTCATGATGGTGGCCGGATTCGAATTCGCCAGCACCACCTCGTAGCCCTCGGCCTTCAGCGCCTTGCACGCCTGTGTGCCCGAGTAGTCGAATTCCGCCGACTGCCCGATCACGATCGGCCCGGAGCCGATGATCAGGACCTTCGCGATGTCAGTGCGCTTGGGCATGGTTAGTTATCTGCTCGCACGGCATAAAGGCCACCACACATACTTGTGAGCTTGACGTTCAGCACAAGAGTTCGTGATGCGGGATCGACTTCAACCGCAAACGCGCCTTCTGGTATTCGGAATTTGTCGCTTTGCCCGAACCGAACGACGTAAAGCCCCGGAGGAAGTTCCAATCGAAATTCTCCACTGTCATTGGTCTTATAGATTCTTAGGACTTGGCTCGTTATTGCATCTTCGACAAAGAGGACTGTCGAAGAAAGTAGCTGCCAGTCCGGGCGTGCGATATCCCACACGGCGCTTTCGGTCTTACGCGGCGCGAGTATTCGCCCGACAAAATCGCGTGTCGTAAGGACGTTTCCAGGCCAATCGAGAGATATCGTGTCGTGCGCTCCCGGGTCTGTTGCTGAAACAACCTTCACAGCAATACTATGTCGCAGCCATGGGTGTTTAATGATTACGTAATATCTGCCCTTGCGGAGATTAGCGAAGCCAGCGACCCCACTTGCATTCGTCACACTTGACGCCACGATAGAATCCGATTTCTTATCGGAAATTTTCGCGACTTCGATAGTCAATCCCTCTAACGCAGTCGCCCCATTCTTCACCTCTACAGAAAAATCATGCCGCACCGGCAGGTCTGAGCTTGAGTAGGTGCAACCAAACACAGACGAAGTGCTCGCTAGCACAGCAAAGATACTGATGGCTAACCACTTCATGTCAGTGCGCTTGGGCATCTTCCTTCTTCTGCTCTGCGATCAGTTTGGCGAACGGGAGTTTTTCCAGCCGCTTGTAGATCTTCGGATGCAGCACCCAGGGAGCTTCCTCAGCCTCGGGCGGGCGCGGGATGGTCCGGTTGGTCCGCACCCCAAAGAACCGCGATGACGCCGGCACCAGCCGCCCCGCCTCATTCACCGCTCCGGTCGTGGCGTACCCCCAGCCTTCCGCAGCGCGCGTCTCATAGGTCAGCCGGGTCAGCCTGCCGTCCTCAGCGAAGCAATATTCGTGATAGCGCGTGAATGATTTGTCCCGCGCCGCCATCTGCACCAGGCTGCCATGCTCCCCATGCCAGTACTGCGCCATCTGGTCGCGGGACTGCTTGGGGACTGTCTTCACCCCGGGGAACTGTTGCCAAGGCCTCCCCGGCAACTTGGCAAACACACCATCGGCATCGCGGTCCACATCTACCCCGCAGACCTTGGGGAAATCTTCCAGCCTCTTGAACTTCTTCTCGGCGAAGCTCCTGGGAACAACAATGCACATCAATGCGACCAGGGCGGCAATGTGCATTGTCCTCACCCTCTAAACTCCTCCCTTTCCCCAGTGTCATCCCGAACGGCTTTAGCCGTGAGGGACCTGCTTCTAACTCCTGAACTCCTCCATCATCTTCACGAAATCCTTGAACAGATAATGCGAGTCGTGCGGCCCGGGGCTCGCCTCGGGATGGTATTGCACCGAGAACAGCGGCAGGTTGCGGTGTCGCAGGCCCTCCAGCGTTGAGTCATTCAGGTCGATGTGCGTCTTGATGACCTCGCTCTCCGGCAGCGATTCCGGGTCCACCGCGAAGTTGTGATTGTGCGCCGTGATCTCTACTTTCCCGGTCTCGAGCTGCTTCACCGGATGGTTGCCGCCGTGATGTCCGAACTTCAGCTTGTAGGTCTTCCCGCCCAGCGCCAGCCCGATCAGCTGGTGTCCCAGGCAGATGCCGAAGATCGGCTTGCGCCCCATCAGCCGCCGGATGTTTTCTTGCGCGTAAGTGCAGGGCTCGGGATCCCCCGGCCCGTTCGACAGGAAGATGCCGTTGGGATTGAGCGCCAGCACGTCTTCCGCCGAGGTCTCCGCCGGCACCACCGTCACCCGGCACTGCTCGCTCGCCAGCTTTCTCAGGATGTTGTGCTTGATCCCGAAGTCGTAGGCCACCACGTGGAAGCGCGCCGGCTCGTCCTTCACGCCTACGACCTGGGTCGGCTCGTGCGAGCGCTCGCCCAGCTCCCACAGGTAGCGCTGCTTGGTCGAGACCACCTTGGCCAGGTCGCAGCCCGCCATCTCGGGGATAGACCGCGCCTTGGCGATCAGTTTCTCCGCGTCGGTCTCCAGCGACGAGATCACGCCCCGCTTGCACCCGTGGTCGCGCAGGTGCCGCACCAGCGCCCGCGTGTCGATGTCGGCGATGACCGGGATCTTGTACTTCTCCAGGTACTCTTCCGCCACCTCCTGCGAGCGCCAGTTCGAGCTCACCCGCGAGAACTCGCGCACCACCAGCCCCTCGATGTACGGCCGCGTGGACTCGTCATCGTCGGGATTGGTGCCGTAGTTCCCTATTTCAGGATTGGTGAGGACGACGATCTGCCCGCAGTAGGACGGGTCGGTGAAGATTTCCTGGTAGCCGGTGATGGAGGTATTAAAAACTACTTCCCCGTAGCATTCGCCTTTGGCGCCGTAACCTTTGCCGCGGAAGATCTTC
This sequence comes from Terriglobales bacterium, assembly GCA_035543055.1. Classification (NCBI taxonomy): domain Bacteria; kingdom Pseudomonadati; phylum Acidobacteriota; class Terriglobia; order Terriglobales; species Terriglobales bacterium. The sequence goes on from DATKKJ010000140.1 coordinate 6,102, forward strand.
CCGTCTTCCAGCGCAAGGATCGCTTGCATCGGGTCTCCGAGGAGTGGATTTTTTGGATTTTACCAGAAAACCCAGAAATCAGTGTCATCCCGAACGGCTTTAGCCGTGAGGGACCTGCTTTTACCGCAGCACTCCCAGCTTGTCCACCGGCCAGTACACGAACACCGCCTTGCCGTAGATGAACTGCTCGTCCACCGGCCCGAACTCCCGGCTGTCGTTCGACATGCTGCGATGGTCGCCCAGCACGAAGTAGGCGTGCGGCGGCACCATCACCTCGGGATAGGAGCGCGCGTCGTAGAAGTCGCGCGGCACGTAGCGCTCGTCGATCGGCTTGCCGTTCAGGAACACCCGCCCCGCGACGATGCGGATGTGGTCCCCCGCCAGCCCCACCACCCGCTTGATGTAGCTCTTGGCCGGGTCCCGCGGATAGCGGAACACCACCACGTCGCCCCGCTCGATCGGCTCCAGCCGGTACACGAACTTGTTGATGAAGATCCGCTCCTGGTCTTCCAGCCCGGGCAGCATGCTGGTGCCCTCCACCTTCACCGGCTGGTAGAGGAACATGATGATGAACACCGAGATGGCGACCGAGATCACCAGGTCGCGCATCCAGGCGTGCAGCAACGAAATGAATCGCCGCCGCTCCGGTGTTTGCGGGGAATCCGTCACGACCGTCATTATATCCGGAGTCTTAGATGCTCCCCCACCCCCAAAGTAGCGGCCACAAATTCCCCGCGAGTGGCCCAGTAGCCCATACTACCCGCATATGTTTGCTACGGGCAATGCCAGTCCTGTACTGCCCGTGAAAGGATGGGCCACCCACACTTCAAGGTCAAAACGGCGGAACTGATTAGCAACCGAATGCCGGGACTGAGCCGAAACCGTATGGTTCCGGCACGTATTTGTCAGTCGCAACCTTGGGTGTATATCCTTCCGTTTCGATTATTGAGGCGGCATGCCGGTCAAGCTAACCTCTGCGCATTACAGAGTCATCGGGATCGCCCTTGCCGTCGCCGTCGTGTCGCTCGTCATCACTCTGAGGTATTTCCGCCAAACCTTCCCCGAGGCTAGTCTTGATTTGCGCGTGAATCGCGAGGATTCCGCGTCCATTGCTCAAGCGTTCCTGTCCGGCCGCGGATTGGCCATCGACCACTATCGCCATACCGTGGTCTTCAGCTATGACGACTACGCCAAGCTCTACCTGGAGAGGACGCTGGGGCTGGAGCGCTTGAATGAATTGACCGTAGGCCCGGTTCACCTCTGGCGTTGGTCGCATCGCTGGTTCAAACCGCAACAGCAAGAGGAGTTTGCCGTCGATGTGGCTCCGACAGGCCAGCTTATTCGCTTCAGCCACGTGATTCCGGAAGGCCGGGCTGGGAAGAGCCTCGACGCTGCTGGCGCTCGCGCCATCGCAGAAGCGTTCTTGACTCAGACCATGAAACGGGATCTGGGCGGCCTGGAGCTTCTCGAGTCCCAAAGCAACAGGAGGCCCGCCCGCACGGATCATGCCTTCACCTGGAAACAGAAGAGCGTTCCCTTAGGCGCAGGAAGTCTGCGCATCTCAGTCTCGGTCAGCGGAGATGACGTCACCGGGTATTCGGAATTCGTTAAGATTCCTGAGGATTGGAGCCGTGCCTACGAAAAGCTCAGGTCCCGCAACGAATCAGCGCAGCTGGTCGGTGAAGTATTTTTCTACCTCCTTAGCATTGCGATGGTGGTCATGTTGGTTCTGCGCCTGCGGGACCATGACGTACCGGTTCGGACCTCCCTCGGTTTCGCTCTCGCGGGGGCGATCCTCTATTTTCTCAGCCGACTCAACGATTTTCCGCTTGCGGAATCTTCGTATCGCACCACAGATTCTTATTCCAGCTTCGTAGTCAATTACTTCACTGGCAGCACTTTGGCCGCCTTGGGCGTAGCCGTTGTCATCTTTTTCCTCGTAGCAGCCGCCGAGCCGGAGTATCGCCACTCATTTCCCCACGTGATTGCGCTGCGACGGTACTTTAGCTGGAAAGGCCTTCGCACAAGATCATTTTTCATGAGCAACGTGATCGGGCTCACGTTGGCGTTTTTTTTCTTCGCCTATCAAACGATCTTCTACTTTTACGCCAACAAGCTTGGCGCCTGGGCTCCATCTGATATTCCGTTCACCAACCAACTCAATACTCGGATTCCGTGGATAGCAGTGCTTTTCATGGGATTCTTCCCTGCGGTCTCAGAGGAGATGCAGTTCCGGGCATTTGCTGTGCCCTTTCTCGCCAAGTTTGTGCGCTCGATTCCGGTTGCGATCATCCTGGCGGCCTTCAGTTGGGGATTCCTTCATTCCGCGTATCCCAACGAGCCGTTCTTTATTCGCGGGATCGAAGTCGGGTTGGGCGGCATTGTGATTGGCTTCGTGATGTTGCGCTTTGGGATCTTGGCGACCCTGATCTGGCACTATTCCGTAGACGCCCTCTATTCGGCGTTTCTCCTGCTTCGCTCGCCCAACCACTATCTCATGACCTCGGGCGCGATCACCGCCGGGATCATGCTCATACCGTTGACCGTGGCGTTGATCTGCTATCTCCGGACCGGAACATTCGAGGGCGAGGAGGCACTCACCAATGCGCAGAACACCTCGCCACTGCCGCGCTTGGCGGAGCTGCAGACCCCCACACCGGCCGCCACTTACCGATCCTTCAGTCGAGGGCGCCTGCGACTAGCCGGCCTTCTTACCGTCGCCTTCATTGCGGTGGCCTTTGTCCCCGTTTATCGTTTCGGCGAGGAAGTCAAGGTCAGGATGACGGCTCAAGACGCCCTCCGAGCTGCGGACGCCTTTCTGCGGACTCGAGGGGTCGACCCCGCGAAATATCACCACGTCGTCCGGCTCTTCAACAATGTCGATCCCCTGGCCGTCCGATACCTGGTCGAGCACGTCTCCGTCAAGAATGCTGATCAGGTCTATCGAAGGGCCACGCAAATGCTCGGCTGGGAGGTTCGTTACTTCCGCCCGCTGGAGATCCATGAACACCACGTCTTCTTCGATGCATCCAACGCCGGGTTTGTGGATCATCGCCAGTCTCTCGACGAGGATTCCCCTGGGGCATCACTGGAGGCGAGTGATGCTCGTTCGCTTGCGGAGAGAGCGCTCGTGGATCACGGCTATCGGGTTTCCGAGTTCGAGTTGAAGGATTCGCGCGCAGAGAAGCGCAAGGCTCGCACCGACTACCACTTTGTCTGGCAAGCGAAGCAAGGGGATCCCCGAAACGTTGCCGACGCCCAATACCTCGCCGAGGTGGACATCGCGGGCAGTGAGGTCGTTAGCGTATCGGATCGATTCAAGCTGCCGGAGGAATGGGAACGGCGCCAACGAACAACCGGCCTTGTCAACTCTGCCCTCAGCGTTGCCGGCGCGTTGCTGGTCATACTCGTTGCCACCAGAATGGTTTTTCTTTTCGTGTCGCAGGTGCGTCGCAACCGGCTACCGTGGCGCGCTGCGGCCGGTGTGGGAGCCGCTGTGACCACCATTGTCCTTCTCTCTGAACTCAATGCTTTTCCCACCATCGAACAGTCTTACTCCACCTCCATTCCACTTGCCACGTTCTGGCTTCAAACCGGTATCGCTCTCGTGCTCGTGCCGGTTTTGAGTGGTCTGGCGGTTTGGGTCCTGGTGGCGCTGGCGTTGAGTCTGTACCCGGAAGCACAGTCCCTTCTACGGCGTTCGGAGATGAGCGATTGGGGCAAGGACGCCGCGGCGGCTGTCATTCTAGGCGTGGCCATGGCCGCTGCATTGAGCAAACTCAGCGCTGTGTGGACTTCGTTCGTGCCGGCTTACTTTCCTCCCCGATTCGATCTGGACGCCAGCTACCTCAACACTTGGTCGCCGGCTTTGGACGCTTTGCTTTCGGCGGTCCTTGGCTCCGTTGTGACTACTACAGTGGTGGGGCTGGCTATAGCCGCATTCCGCTCCGGCTGGTCTCGTCGGACTTGGTGGTTCTGGTTGGCGTTGTTGCTCTTGCTGATCGCGCTGGGCCCTGCTCACGCTCATTCGGTTCGCGAGTTTCTTATCGTCTGGATATACAGCGTTGTCTCATTTGCCGCCATCATCTTCATCATGACTCTGTTCTTTCGAAACAACGCGCTTGCTTATCTCGCCACCATCTTCTGCCTTCTGGTTGCGCGGCCGATTCAAGACTTACTGTCTCAAGCCGCGAAGGTCTATATGTGGAATGGACTATTGTTGGGCGGCCTATCGTTAATGATTCTCGCATGGCTTCTGCTAGACAAGACTCTGGCTGATCATCATGCAATCGAGTCATAACACCCCATTGCCATCGCAGGGTTCTTCAAGGAGGCGCTGGCTCACCCCCGATTTGCCGGGCCTTGCCGTGGCGAGTAGACCAGGTAAAGCGGGTGGCCCAGGCCAGCCGCTTTTGCTTCTCTGGGCAGCAAGACTTCACTCGGATAGAATGAAGAGCATGGATCTGGGGCTCAAGCGTCTTCTCACTCTGGCCGCCGTTTGCCTGCTGGCCATCACCACCTCGGCACAGTTCCTCGACGTGCCCGCCTTCCACGACGCTCCCCCCAAAAAGGGCGAGAAGCTGCCTCCCATCCTCGCCGGAAAAGCGTTGCAGGACGTCGGACTCAAATACGCCTTCCAGGCCCACGCCTACAAGCTGGCGGCGCGCATTCCCAGCGTCCTCTACCAGCAGCCGTGTTATTGCCACTGCGACCGCAGCGTCGGCCACACCAGCCTGCATAGCTGCTTCGCCGGCGACCACGGCGCCCACTGTGCCACCTGCATGAAGGAAGTCTTCTACGCCTACAAGATGACCAAGGCCAAGAAGTCTCCCGCCCAGATCCGCGAAGGCATCCAGCGCAACGAGTGGGAGAGCATCGACCTGCAGCAAGCCCTGGATATCAACTAGCCTCCGCCTCGGCGCGCTGCATCAAGAATGGTGCACTGCGCTCTGGGTTGACGGCCAACCAAGTTGCGCGTATAAAAGCCGCGCACCTCGGGTCGAGACCGTTTTTCGTGGTCCGCCAAAACTAGGATTTCCACAGGCCCGGCGAGGCCCCGCTCCACCCACCCGGCAAAGGTTACAACCGGATGAAAAAGAAAGCCCCAGGAAAGGTTAAACGTTCGGCTTCCAAGCCGAAGAAAACAAAGCCTGTTGCCAGGAAATCCCCGCGCGCCGCCGCGGCCCGCCGCGAACCCCAGCGCAAACCCTCCCTCGCCGACGACCCCAGATATTCACAAGCAGTGGATAACTATCAGGCGGGGTTGAAGGCGATGCAGGAGCGGAAATTCGAGCGGGCAAAGGGGCTCTTGCAGAAGGTGGTGGAGGGCCAGAGCCGGGAGCTGGCGGACCGGGCGGCGGTGCATCTGAGTACCTGCAATCAGCAACTGGCGCGGGGCAGCACCAGCTTCAAGACCTCGGAAGAACACTACGATTACGCGGTCGCCCTGATGAACCAGGGCAACTACGACGACGCCCGCGCCCACCTGGAGAAGATCCTCAAGCAGAACTCGAAGGCCGACTACGCCATCTACGGCCTGGCGGTGCTCGACTGCCTGCAAGGACGGGTGGAGGACTCGCTGCGCCATCTGGACCAGGCGATCCGCCTGAATCCCGCGCATCGCATCCACGCCCGCAACGACACCGATTTCCAGAACCTGGCCGACGATCCCCGCTTCACCGAGCTGCTCTACCCCGAACCCGGCGCCGAGGCCCCTCCTGCCACGCCTTCCTGGAAGCGGTAGAATCCAAGCATGGCTCCAACTCAGCCACCGGCCCGCGACGCAGCACAGGGCTTTCGTCTGGTCGCTCTGGGCGGCGGCACCGGGCTTTCCACGCTGCTCAAGGGGCTGAAGAAGTACGTGCCCGCGCCGGGCGTGGTGCCAGCGCAAGGCGCGTACATCACCGACCTGAGCGCCATCGTGACGGTGACCGACGACGGCGGCTCCAGCGGCCGGCTGCGCAAGGAGTTCAACATCCTGCCGCCGGGCGACATCCGCAACTGCATGGTGGCGGTGGCGGAAGACGAGACTCTGCTCTCCAAGCTCTTTCAGTACCGCTTCCCTGGCGGCAGCGGCTCGGGGCTGGAGGGCCACAGCTTCGGCAACCTGTTCCTGACCGCCATGGCCGCGGTCACCGGCGACTTCGCGGAAGCGGTCAAGCTCTCGGCGGGCGTGCTGGCCTCGCGCGGCCACATCTACCCGGCGACCACCGCTAATGTACAGCTCGAAGCCCTGATGACCGACGGCACGCGGGTGCACGGCGAGACCAACATCACCGCCAGCGAGGGGCGCATCGCCGAGCTGCGCCTGGCGCCGGCCGATGCGCAGCCGCTACCGGAAGCCATCGCCGCCATCGAGCGCGCCGACCTGATCACCGTCGGGCCGGGCTCGCTGTTCACCAGCCTGGTGACGAACATGCTGGTGCGCGCCATCCCCGAGGCCATCGCCCGCTCGCGTGCGGTCAAAGTTTTCGTGTGCAACCTGATGACCCAGGCCAACGAGAGCCTGGGGCTGACTGCATCCGAGCACATCAAGGCGATCCGCGAGCATGCGCCGCAAATGGTCTTTGACTATGCCCTGGTCAACGACGCTTACCTCTCCGATCATCTGAAGGCCAAGTACGCGCTGGAGGGCGCGTCGCAAATCGTGGGCGACGTGGAAGCCATCGAGGCCCTGGGCGTGCGTACCGTGATGGGCGACTTCCTGGAGGAAGGGCCGGTGGCCCGCCACGCCACCGAGCGCGTGGCCCGCACCCTGCTCGACCTGGCCGCGGGCACGCTGGGTCCCCAGGCAAGCGCTTCCGAAGCGGTGCGCAGCGCGTTAACGTAGTGCGCTGAGCTCGTAACTTTCTTCGGTGCGGCAGCTTGAGCCCGTTCCCAGACGAGCAAAACCGGCTCGTCTGGGCCACCCTGAGTTACCTGGGCCACCCGCCTACCTGAAAGCGGTAGGACGCGAGAAAGACATGGATTGGGAATAGCAGGAGAGCGACATTGTGACTCGACTTCGAGAGTGTTGCGTGTTGTTCTTAACTGCGACCTTGCTCCTCGTACAAGCGAGGGCCGCTCAGGATGGACCTTCTGACGATGCTGCATCGCGGTCTCCCGCGGAGAAGCTGAAGTTGATAACCATCGGCGAGGAGTTTACGCGCGCAGGGCATCGCGGGAGCTTCCGAATCTATGCAGCTCCGGATGGTACCAAGGCGGAAATACATTACATACATTTTCGCTCCGCTCAGGACGCCGAGCGCCAAACTAAAGAGTGGCTGAAGCTCGCGCACAGGGTCATAAGCAAGGCGCAGAACAAGGACGAAAGCGGGCATGTGATTGGCACTCGATTCGTGGCCATTGGGCAAAAAGTAGAATCAGCCGAAAGGGACCACTTGATCATCAGAAGAAGTAATCTCGATTGCTACCTCATCCAATCAATCTCATTGCCAGTCGCGGAGCAGGTTGAAGAGCTAATCAAGGGTAGTAAATTCGGCGGTCGCCCAGACAAATGAGATGTCGCACAGCCGTGCGGGTAGGCGGGTGGCCCACGCTTTCCTGTTCGCATCATCACTGCCGTGGGTGGCCCACGCTTTCCTGTTCGCATCATCACTGCCGTGGGTGCCCCGTCTTTTGGCGCGCCGCCCCTTGCGCGACAAAGGGCGGGCAACGATGCTGCCTCAACCCGCGATCCGGCGCAACTCCATCTTCCAGGTATTCAGCTTCACCGGCCCGGTTTCACCGAATGCGTAATATCGATAACTGCTCCACCGCCATTGCGCCGGCCGGCGCTGCCGAGCAGCCGCTGACGACGGTAACAACTGCAGGTGATGAAGTGCAGATGCCGCGTCCCGTAGTAGCGCCGGAGTCCTTTGGACATGCGCCGGAGCCTAGCTCAAACTGCCCAATTCGCGCAGTGATATTCTCCCGCCCTTTGCGCCCAACCCCACGGCGCAAAGGACGGGGCACCCGCAGTGGGGAATGGTGCGAAGAGAAAGGCCGGGGCACCCGCCCCACTGATCTGACTACCGGACGGGTGCGCAGCGCGCTAACATAGGCCGCGGAACTGATCGTCTATCGCAGTCCAGGAACCCTGTGCCGAAATCAAAACGCACTCGCAAGGTCAGTGTCGGTAAGTTCGCCATCGCCATCATGGCGGCCGGCAAAGGCACCCGCCTGAAGTCCCGATTCCCCAAGGTGCTGCACGAGGTCGGCGGCAAGCCGATGCTGGAGCACGTGATCGCCTCCGCGAAGAAAGTGGTGGCGGCGGAAGACATCTACGTCATCATCGGCCACGAAGCCGACCTGGTGCGCGAGCGGGTGGGCGCGACCGGCGTCAACTTTGTGCTGCAGGCGGAGCAGCGGGGGACGGGACACGCCATCATGGTGGCGCGCGACGCGCTGGCGAAGTACGACCGCTTCCTGGTGCTGTCGGGCGACGTGCCGCTGATCTGGGCGGGGACCATCGAGCGGCTGCGCGACTTCCACCGCGCGCAGAAAGCGGCGATGACCATCCTGACGGCCGAGGTCGAGAACCCGCACGGCTACGGCCGGGTCGTGCGCAAGAACGAGAAGGGCGCGGAGGTTGCGGCCATCGTGGAGCAGAAGGCGCTGACGCCAAAGCAGCGCAAGCTGCGGGAGATCAATTCCGGCATCTATGCCTTCGAGAGCAAGCCGCTGTTCGCGCGCATCCACAAGCTCAAGACCGACAACGCCCACAAGGAGTACTACCTGACGGACATGGCGCGCCTGCTGGTGCGCGACAAGCAGAAGGTAGTGGCGCTGCCGGCGATGAATGCCGAGGAGGTGCTGGGCAGCAACACGCGCCTGGAGCTCTCGATGATCGACCAGCACCTGCGCATGGCCAAGTGCTACCAGCTGATGGCCGAGGGCGTCACCATCTACAAGCCGGAGACCTGCGTCATCGACAGCGACGTCGAGATCGCGCCCGACACCGTGATCGAGCCGTTCGTGCAGGTGCTGGGAGCGTCGAAGATCGGCGGGGAGTGCCGCATCCGGTCGTACACCATCATCGAGAACTGCGAGATCGGCGACCGGGTCGAGATCCGGGCGAACTGCGTGCTGGACCAGGCGCGGGTGGAGCCGGGGGCGCTCATCGGGCCGTTCTCGCGGCTGCGCCCGGGAAGCGACATCGGCGCCGGGGCGCACGTGGGCAATTTCGTGGAGACCAAGAAGACGCGCATGGGGCGGGGCTCGAAGGCCAACCACCTGACGTATCTCGGGGACGCGCTGATCGGCGACGAGGTGAACGTCGGGGCCGGCACCATCACCTGCAACTTCGACGGCAAGGACAAGCACGCAACCGTGATCGACGACGGCGCCTTCATCGGCAGCGACTCGACGCTGGTGGCGCCGGTGCGCATCGGGCGCGGCGCGTACGTGGGCGCCGGCTCCACCATCACTGACGATGTCCCCGCCGAATCCCTCGCTCTGGGCCGCGGCCGCCAGGTGGTGAAGGAAGGCTGGGTCAGGGAGCGGCGGGAGAAGAGCGCG
>DATKKJ010000141.1 GCA_035543055.1 Terriglobales bacterium
CATCGGATCGTCGAGCGCGCCCGCGCCCGGTACCCGCGCTTCGGCCACCGACACCCGCCGCACCGCCGCCCGGATCTCCGCGTTGCCCAGCATCGCCGCCGCCTCGATCTGCTCCAGCGTCATCGGCGCAGCTTGCGAATGGCGCGCGTGTGTCTGCTCTTGGCCAAGGACCGACGACCAAAGACCAGCGACCAAAATCACTACCTTTAGGGGTCTCACCTTTCCCTCCAACTTCTGTGTGGGACCGCCGCCTCGGCTGTCCAAGCTCGCGTAGGGACGGGCGTCTCGCCCGTCCAGGTCGAGGCGGCTGGCAAGCCGCCCGACTGCGCACACCCGTGCGCCTGGCTCAGCGAAGGAAAGGGATTAGATTCTCAGGATGGAACTACAGTTCGGCCCGATGGGAGGCGACGGAGTGAGCTCCGACGCCGGAAGATACTCGGAAGTCTGCGGCCTGGGGACCGCGACGCGGCTCGCCCCGACCAAGACGCGCTCGTGCCCCGCCGCTCGCGGGGGCGCGATGGCCGCCGGCGACGGCCCGGGATTGCTGCTCATCACGCAGCACTGCTGCGGGTTCCGCTGCGCCACCTGCGTTGCGGCGTCCTTGCAGCATCCGTGCTGCTGCTCGGCCACGGCCGCAAACGCCGCCGCCATCGGCGCCAGCAGCAACACCATCAGCATGGCCGCCAGCACCACCCGGACATAGGACTGCCTCAGCATCGCTCCTATTACACTACCGCCCTGCACGTAGGTCTGTGACCGCGGTCACACCGCAGGTCAGGGCCACAAGTGCGAAGGCCGCGCCCCCGCGCGGCCTCTCTTCAACTATGTGCTATGCGCTATGCGCTATCCCGCTTTTTCCATCATCGCCACCGAGACGTCCCGTTTCTCCACCATCTCCTTGCTGACCTCGAATTCCTTCACCTTCTTCTGGCTGGGCAGGTGATACATCAGGTCGAGCATCAGCTCTTCCAGGATCATGCGCAGTCCGCGCGCCCCCACCTTGCGGTTCATGGCCTCCCGCGAGATGGCCCGCAGCGCCTCCGGCGAGAACTTCAGCTTCACGTTCTCGAACTCGAACAGCCGCTGGTACTGCTTGATGATGGCGTTCTTCGGACGAGTCAGGATCTCGATCAGCGCGTTCTCGTCCAGGTCATCGAGGATGCCCACCACCGGTAGCCGCCCCACGAACTCCGGGATCAGCCCGAACTTGATCAGGTCCTGCGGCTGCGATTGCAGCAGCAGCTCGGTATCGCGCCGGCTCGGGCTCGATGGCTGCGGCGATGCTGGCTGCGGCGGCGCCGGTTCCTGGCTCTCCTGCTCCGGCGTCAGGAACCCCATGGCTTTCTTGCCCACACGCCGGCCCACGATCTTTTCCAGCCCCACGAACGCCCCGCCGCAGATGAAGAGGATGTTGGTGGTGTCCACCGGCGTGAACTCCTGGTGCGGATGCTTGCGCCCGCCCTGGGGCGGCACGTTGGCGATGGTCCCTTCCAGGATCTTCAGCAGCGCCTGCTGCACGCCTTCGCCCGAGACGTCGCGGGTGATCGACGGGTTCTCGTCCTTGCGCCCGATCTTGTCCACTTCGTCGATGTAGATGATCCCGGTCTGCGCCCGTCCCACGTCTCCGTCCGCCGACTGCAGCAGCTTCAGGATGATGTTCTCCACGTCCTCGCCCACGTAGCCCGCCTCGGTCAGGGTGGTGGCGTCCACGATGGCGAAGGGCACGTCCAGCATGCGCGCCAGGGTCTGCGCCAGCAGCGTCTTGCCCGTGCCCGTCGGCCCGATCAGCAGGATGTTCGATTTCGACAGCTCCACCTCTCCGGCCCGCTGCCGGTTCATGTGGATGCGCTTGTAGTGGTTGTAGACCGCGACTGCCAGCTTCTTCTTGGTCTGCTCCTGCCCGATCACGTACTCGTCCAGGAAGGTCTTGACCTCCTGCGGCTTGGGCAGGTGGTTGGGCGCCGCCGCCGGGTGGGTCTCGCCCCGGTCGTCTTCCAGGATCGAGTTGCACACCGCCACGCACTCGTCGCAGATGTACGCCCGCGGGTAGTCGCTGGGCGACGAGATCAGCTTCGCCACCGCGTCCTGGCTCTTGTGGCAGAACGAGCAGCGTAACGTTTCTTCCGACCCCGACCGCGTCTTCACAGCTCCCTCACTTGTGCTGGTAGATGATGTCGTCGATTATGCCGTATTCCTTGCTCTGCTGCGCATTCATAATAAAGTCGCGCTCGACGTCTTTCTCGACCTTGTCGAGGCGCTGGCCGGTGTGCTTGGCCAATAATTGGTTGGTGATCTCGCGCATGCGCAGGATCTCGCGGGCGTGGATGTCGATGTCGGTGGCCTGGCCGGAGAGGCCGCCCATGCTGGGCTGATGAATAAGAATGCGGGAATTGGGCAGGGCGTAGCGCTTGCCGGGGGTGCCGGCGCACAGCAGAAGAGCGGCCATCGAGGCCGCCTGGCCGATGCAGATGGTGGTCACGTCCGGGCGGATGAACTGCATGGTGTCGTAGATGGCCATACCGGCGGTGATGGAGCCGCCCGGGGAATTGATGTACAGCGCGATGTCTTTTTCGGCGTCTTCGGCTTCCAGGAAGAGGAGCTGGGCGATGATGAGGTTGGCGATCTGGTCGTCCACCGGGGTGCCCAGGAAAATAATGTTGTCGCGCAGCAGCCGGGAATAGATATCGTACGCCCGCTCGCCGCGGCTGGTTTGCTCGATGACCATCGGTACCAGGGCCATATGCTCTCTTCCTTCTTAGTAGCTAGTAGCTGGTAGTTAGTAGTTAGGAAAAGCTGTGCGCAGCCGGCCCCTAACTACTAACCACCAACTACCTGCTACTACCAAAACTCGACACTCCTGCCCGACACTACCGTGGCTGGGGGAGGAAAGCGGGCCGCGTCATGCGGACCTGCTGTACAGGAAGTCGAGCGTCTTCTCGCTCCGGATCCTGTCGCGGATTCTATCCAGCGTTCCTTCTCGGGTCAAGCGAGCGCGGACCGCGTCGGCGGGCTGTTTCGACTGCGCCGCCAGGGCCTGCACCTCTTTTTCTAATTCTTCCTCCGAGACTTCGATCTTCTCCGCCTCGGCGATGCGGTCGAGGATGAGCGAGGCCTTCACTTCCTTGGTCGCGGCCTCGCGCTGGCCGGCCCGCAAGCGGGAGAAATCCATCTTCTTCATGTCCTCGGTGCGCATGCCCTGGGCGGCCAGGGCGCGCAGACCGCGCTCCAGGCGCAGGTCGATCTGGCGCTCGACCAGCGCCTCGGGGACAGGGAAGTCGTTGCGCCGGACCAGCTCGTCCATCAGCTTGTCCTTGGCTTCGTGCTCGGCGTGGTGCTTCTTCTCGTGCTCCATCTGCTCGCGGACCTTGGCCCGCAGCTCGCCCAGGTCCTTGAAGTCGCCGACCTCCTTGGCGAAATCGTCGTTCAGCTCGGGCAGGCTCTTCTGCTTGACGCCCTTCACCTTGACGCTGTAGCTGAGGGTTTTGCCGCGCATGCGTTCTTCCTGGTAGTCGTCGGCGTAGGTGACGTCGAAGGAGCGCTCGTCGCCGGCCGAGGCGCCGCGCAGGTGCTCGGTGAACTCCTTCACCGTGTTCTCGCCGCCGATGTGCACCAGGATGTCGTCCAGCTTCGAGGGCTTCATCTCTGGGGTCTCTTCCTTGGGTCGGCTCTCCAGCGAGACCTGGGCGAAGTCGCCGTCCTGGAGCGGGCGTCCCTCGACGGCGCTGAAGCTGGCCTGCCGCTCCTGGAGCTGCTTCAGGTAGTCCTCGACCTCCTGGTCGGTGACCGCGATCTCCGGCTTCTCCGCCCGGACTTCCTTGTAGCCGCTGACTTCGATGGGGGGCAGCACTTCGAAGGTCGCCTTGAAGCGCAGCGGCTGGCCGTCTTCGATCTTCAGGTCGGTGACCTTAGGCTGGGAGACGACGGTCAGGCCTTGCTTCTCCACCTGCTCGCGGAAGAACTTGGGGACCAGCTTGTCCACCACTTCGGACTTGATGTCCTCGGCGAAGCGGGCGCGGATGACGCTGGCCGGCACCTTGCCGCGGCGGAAGCCGGGCAGGCGGGCCTGCTTGGCGAACTGCTGGACCAGGGCGTCGGTCTCTTTCTGGACGATGTCGGCGGGGACTTCGATGGCGAGCTCGCGCTCGCAGCTCGGTTGGGTGTTGGCGGTGGTTTCGGGGCTCACTCTAGAGGTTCCTTCCTGGGTGGGGCAATCAACGATTTTATCAAATTTCGACAAAGTAGCCCGCGCGCCCTCGCGCGGGCCAGCATCTCGCTCTATCTTTACGAGTGTCATCCCGAACGGTTTCAACCGTGAGGGACCTGCTTTTCTAATTGTGTGGAGCAGCCGCCCCCGGCTGTGCGTCTTTCACCGCCAAGATCGCCGAGAACGCAGAGGAAATCGTGCCGGGGACCCCGCGGCCGCGCTACCTGGTCCTCTTCCGCCTGTCATCCTGAACGAGGGCGCATGCCCGAGTGAAGGACCCCGCAGAGGTTACGAAGTGCCCATTCCGCGCGCAGGCACCTCGGGGAGAATCCGTGCGGACTGCATTGGCGCTTCCAGCAGACGCGAGATCCTTCGACTCGGCGCATCGTCCGGCGAAGCCGGACGATGCGTCTCGCTCAGGATGACAATTGTGCGGGGGGCCGGGTCGGCGCAGCTGAAGCTGCGCCCCTACAAAGCAATCCCCTCAGGGAAAAGCGATCACCTCAGGGCCGAATCTCGATCGGGGTGCCGTCGGGGACCAGGGCCCAGATCTCCTCGATCTCCTGGTCGGTGACCGCGATGCATCCGTCGGTCCAATCGAACTTGCGGTGCAGGCTGCCGAGCCAGCCCAGGCCGTTGGTGATGCCGTGGACCATGATGTCGCCGCCCGGGCTGACGCCCAGCTTGCGGGCGCGCTCGCGATCCGCCGCGTTGGGATAAGAAACGTGCAGGGCGCGGTGGAAGTGGCTGTTCGGGTTGCGCCGGTCGATGGTGTAAGCACCCTCGGGAGTGCGATGGTCGCCCTGCTGCCGCTTGGGCTCCAGGCCGCCGCGCCCGAGGGCGACCGAATAACTCTTGATGACCTTGTCGCCGGACATCAGGTAGAGCTTGTGGTCGCGCTTGGCGACCAGGATGCGGTCGACTTTCTGCGCGGAGGCGAACGCGCAGAAGACGAACAGGAGCAGCCCGAGCTTCGCGAGGCGCGACATCAGCGGGAGTTTATCCCGGGTTCTGTCGCCGGTGAAGGGGCTCGGCCCGCTCGCGATGCCAACCCCGTGTTCGCGGCGGAGCCGCGAAGTCCGGGCTGAACCCCGGACCTACCGCCCGGGCTAAGTCCTTGCGCCCGCAGGCGGGCAGCGCCATCGGCGCGGCGGAAGGGTAGCCGAGGACGAAAGTCCTGGGTGGCGGGGGAAAGAAATATCCAAGCCCCGTAGGGACGACGGAGATTACGCGGCACAGCAGTGCCGCGTTCCATTAGCGATCTTTGCGCCGTCCCTCCGGGACTGAGCCCTGATTCCCATACCTACCCAGCACTCCCGTGCTGGGCTACCCATGCGCCGGCCCTTGCGGGCCTGGAGACCGGGCGGACTCGCTCCGCCGTGCAGCCTCGCTCAGGATGACAGCCGCAAAATAAACTTTTTGTCTCACGCCCGGCCGCAGCCCGCTAACCTGCTGCTACGCCATGCTTTAGCCGTCTCATTTATAGCTTTCAGCAATGTCAAGCCCGGCTTTTACCACCGCCGCAAGCCGCTGATTCCGCTTCACTTCGTGTTCTTCACTGCCATGTCCACAATCCTTCGATTTGCTACGCTGGATGTAGCGGGCCTCGCGCCCGCCCGCGCCTGTCGCGGAAGATCTTTGAAATCATCGCCCCTGTGCCGTCCCCGAGGGACTCGCCGCGATCTCTTCAGCTACCCAGGACTTACGTCCTGGGCTAACCTATGCCGTCCGCTCCGCGGACTGGTTTGCCCGCGACCCCACGACCGACACCCCCTAACTCCTTTGTTCAACAAATTTTGCAAGCCTTTCGTTGACCGCAAAGGACTTACCCGACACATCGACAAATAGTCGTCGTTAACTCCTTTGTTTCAACATATCGCAGGGGAGGGGGTAAGGGGCCTTTGATCTGTCCTGCTGCCGACCGCCGACCGACGACTGGTCCTCCTGTCTTTGCTGCCGACTGCCGATTGACGACTGGCGACTGACCCTACCGCCCCTTCTGGAACAGCTCGATGAGCTGGCGGATGCGGATGGCGTCGGCCTTGCGGTGGCCGTGGCTGAGAATGGGGTTGGTGCCGCCGCTGGAGTCGATGCGGATATCGGACCAGAGGATGCCGGTGGTGATCTGCACCGAGGCCACCTTGTCGATGGCGATGCTCTCCTCGGTCTGGCCGAAGAGCCGGGGCTTGATGCGCAAGACGTGTTCGGGGCCGACTTCGATGCGGGTGGGGAAGAGGAAGTATCCGCTGGTGAGGCGGCTGGCGGTGAACGATTCGACCTGTCCGGGCCTGGGCATGGTTGTAGATGAAACCATTTGGAATTTCAAATTTGTAATTTGCAAAGTGAAGAGAGGCTACTGCTTGAGCGATGGGGAGCCAGTGCCCAGGTCGAAGAGCGAGCCCAGGCAGGCGGCGAGCAGCGACAGGCAGGCGTAGGTCGTACCCAGATAGACCGCCTGGTGGATGGCGTTAGCGATGACCGCCGGGACCCGGCCTGTGATGCTGTGGAACATATCCAGTCCTGTTCCCCTAAACCCAGGAACCGGTGCGGAAGTGTAAAGATTTGTAATCAGCAGGAGACGGCGATGCGGGCGGCGGAGCGGAACACGTCGAGCAGCATCCTGCGGGTCAGCTTCCCGGTATTGGTGTTCTGCAAAGAAGGATGGTAGGCGCAGAGCAAGGTGACGCCGTGGGGAAGCCGG
>DATKKJ010000142.1 GCA_035543055.1 Terriglobales bacterium
GATCTGCAGGTCTTCGTCGGGAAGTTGTTCCACTTCCGTCACCCCGTGAGCGATCAGGATGGCATTGTTCGCGATGCCTTCGAAGAGGGTCGCCGCGCGGGTGTTCATGGTGAGCACCGTGGTCTCGAAACCCGCGAGGCCGCGCACATAGAGGTTCTGCAGATAGGCAAAGGTGGTCACGTGCCCGGGAACCACTTCGTGGCTGACCAGTTGCTGGAACTCGGGGACGGAGATATGCAAGGAAGCGTTGATCTCGTAGGTCGCCTCGTACTTCGGGCTGCCATCGGTGTTCCGCGTCCGGCCGATGTAGTTCATGGAACCGGAAAACCACGCCTCCTTGATGGGCAGGAACTCGATGTTGGCGCGAGGCACGGAATGAAGAGTGTCCGGCAAGAAAGGCAGCAGGTTGCGCGCACTGAGGGCGTCGAATTGCACGATTACCGCCGCGCCCAAGGCCCGCACCGATGCCATCGGCACATAACGCTCCCGGCGCCACGCGTCCACGGCGGCGAGCAGTCCGTCCGGGCCGGCGCACGAGTGTCCGGCGCGACCGAGCAACTCGGAGACGCGCTCGCGCTTGCGCCGCGGGTCCGACGGCTGGGGCGGCCGCCCGGTCGAGGCCAGGACGCATTTCTCGTACGGCACCGCCGGGCCCTTCCCCAGGATCTCCATCGCCAGCTCCCACATCACCTCGATGCAGAGTGCCAGGCCTTGCAAGTAACCGGCGCGCAGTCCTCCGATCCTCGCGGCTTCGCTGCGGATCCCGGCCACCGCGGCAGGGATATCGATCTGCCGCAGGTACTCCTCGATCGCGTTGCGGTCGAGCTCTTTTCCCGACACGCCGCCGGTGGCGCGCAACCGCGCTGCGGCGGGATGGGTGTAGGCAAGCGGTAACGGCTCATCGGAGAACCAGGAATCGGCGATGAAGCGTCCGGTCCCCGAGGCGCACATCACGTCGCCGCCCCAGAGCGTATCAATACCCAGGATCGCGTCGGCTACGAACCGGCCAGCCGGATCCATTCCAGGTCGCTTCTCCACTGCCAGGCCCCTTACTTGCTCCATCATGCTGCCTTCTTTCTATGAAGCGATCCGTACCAGATGTACAGGCACAGCGCCACAAACATTACGACAGAAACGGTCTGGGAGACCGGCTCGGAAGAATAGAAGGGTGTGTGAACCAGGTCCTCGCGATACCAGGGGAACAGGCGCAGGGCCGCCCCCAGCACGCCTCCGAGCGCCCCGCCGGCCATCAGCCCGGAGGCGATAATCACCCCGCGTTCGCGGATGCTCCTGCCTTGCTCCCCGCCCGTACGCTCGGCCCGCTTGTTCAAGAAGTGGGACAGGAAGCCCCCTACCAGCGCGGGCGTATTCAGTTCCAGGGGCAGGTACATGCCGAGAGCGAAGATGAGCGACGGCTGGCCGAGCATCTCCAGCATGACCGCGATCATCGCGCCCACGCCGAAGAGCACGTAGGCCACCGGCTGGCGGCTCATGAAACCTTCAACCAACGCTTTCATGATCGACGCCTGCGGCGATGCCAGTACAGGCCTTAGATCGCCGACCGCTGCCTCTCCGAACTGGAAGGTGCGGGCCAGCATGACGATGGTCAAGCCGGCGGCGATGGCGGCCGCAACTACAGCGGCGAATTTGATCCTTTCCTGCGCCGCCGGCGTTGAGCCCAGCCAATAGCCGGTCTTCAGGTCGGTGATCGCCTGGCCGGAAACCGCCAGCGCCGTGCACACCATCCCCGCCATGGCCATCACGAAGAACATCCCGGTCGTCCCGGAGACCCCGAAGCGCAGCAGGACCACCGCGGAGATGATGATGGTGAGCATGGTCATCCCCGAGACCGGATTGCGGGCGGTGGTCGCAATGGCATTGGCCGCGACGGAGGTGAAGAAGAAGGAGAACACCAGGGTCAAGACCAGCCCTATCCCTACCGCCGTCCAGGAGACCGGCAGATGGCCGAGGAAGGCGGCTACGCCGATGGCGCCGATAACCACGCCGAGGAAGATGGTGACCATGGACATATCGCGGTCGGTGCGCTCCTGCGCCGCCGCCTCGCCGCGGCGGAAGACACGCAGCGCGATCCCGAACGAGCCGGCCACAACACGCAGCGACTTCAGGATGCCGAAGATGCCGGCCGTGGCGATCGCTCCCACTCCGATGAACCGGACGTAGCTGCGGTAGATCTGCACCGCGGTCATCTTCGAGATGGGGATGGAAGCCGGGTACACCGCACTGTCGAGGTGACTGCCCACGAACCAGATCACCGGCACCAGCACGAAATTGGTCAGCAGGCCGCCGGCGCACAGAATCATCGAGCTGCGCAGCCCCATCACATAGCCCAGGCCGAGGATGAATCCAATGGCGTCAAAGCTGAACACCAGCCGGGCACGCTCGTTCAGGCTTCGCATCAACGGGACGAATTGCAGGTCCACGAACTCCTTCCACACCTGGAAGGTGGTGACAAAGAAATCGTAGATGCCGGAGATGAGCGTGGCCTGCAAGAGCAACTTGGCGGGCTCGCCTCCCTTCTCTCCGGTGACCAGGACTTCGGTGATGGCCGTGGCTTCGGGATATGGGAGCTGGCCGTGCATGTCGCGCACGAAATAGCGGCGCAGTGGGATCAAGAACAACACGCCCAGGCAGCCGCCGGCCACGCCGATGAAGATGGTCTGCAGCGGGTGCGGATCGAGCTTCAGGATGTAGAGCGCCGGCAGGGTGAAGATGGCGCCCGCTACCACCGACCCGGCTACGCCGCCGAGGCCGGTGACGATCACGTTCTCCAGAACACTCGAACGCCGCTTGTACAAGCGGGCCAGGCCGATGGTCAGGATGGAGATGGGGATCGCCGACTCCATCACCTGCCCCACCTTCAGCCCGGAGTACGCCGAAGCGACGGTGAAGATCACGCACAGCAGGATGCCCCAGGCGATGGCGCGTCCGGTCAGCTCGGGCAACCGGGCCGTCGCCGGCACCAGCGGCCGGTAAACCTCTCCCGGGTTCAGCGGGAGGTATGCGTTGGCCGGCAGGGACGTCGTTTCCATCTGAGGCAGTGCCGGTTCAGGGGTGGTCTTGGGAGGAGCGGTTGTGGCCAACTGGGAGACCTCCGTACGGCCGAGCAGAGGGTGACTGCGAAGAATAGAGCCCGCCCTCTAGAACTCACAGTGACGCCCGTCACATAGAGCTGGACGGCAGGAGAGCGCGGAAAGCCCCGCCAGTGCGGGTCTTCGAAAATGGTTGCCCGGCGCCCCACACTATTTCTTTGTTTCAGAACGCGAGACTCTCCCCACCGGCGGGTTGGTACGTGCAGAGACGGCTCCGGCCACACGGGCGTCTGGCACGGACCAGGGGATGGGGCTGCAAGGAGGGACCATGAAATGGATGAAGGCTCTGTTGATCGCGTTCACGCTGATCGCGGGGACGGCGGGACTCGCTGCGGCGCAGGAAGGATACCGCGGTTGGCAGGACCGCGACGGCGACCGCGACCGATGGGGGTACCAGGACCGCGATCGGGATGATCGCTGGCACGGTGATGGTGATTACGACCGCGACGACGGCTATTGGGACAATCGGGGCGCTCAGAACCCCTATTACCGAACGGGCATACAGCAGGCCCGGGAAAACGGCTACCAGTGGGGCCTGCGAGACGGGCAGGTCGACCGGCAAGCCGGTCGCTCCTACCGCGCAACCAAGAACGAGACCTACAAGAAAGCCACCATCGGCTACGTAAAAGCCTATGGCGACAAGAATCACTACAAGTCGGTTTTCCGCCGCGCCTACGAGCGCGGTTACGAGCGCGGATATGGCTCTTGGAGATACGGAGGCCCGTACGGGCAGAACCGCGGGTGGCCCTGGGCCCGCTGACCCGCAGGATCTCCCGGCAGCACGCGGCGGCGTGCTGCCATTCTTTTCTTGTGCGGCTATAGTTAAGACGAGCGACGGCGGCCGCGGGCTCCGGCCCTCGCTCCTGGTCGATGCATGGCCGCGCCCACCCAATTCGCGAGCCCCAAACGGCCGCAGGCCCTCGTTGCAACTCTCCTGCTGGCCGGCGCCGCCGGCGTCATCGCGCAGATCGTTCTGCTGCGCGAGCTCCTCTGCCTGTTCGAGGGCAACGAGTTCTCCATCGGCCTGATGCTGGCCATTTGGCTCCTGGCGACGGCAGGCGGCAGCGGCATCCTCGCGCGTCTTCCAGCCACCATCGGTCGGGAACGCCAGATCGTCGCCCTTCTACAGGTGGTTTCCGCCCTCGCCCTTCCCCTCGCCATCGTCCTCATTCGCTCCAGCCGGGTCTGGGCGCCCGCCGTGCCGGGAGAGATGCTCGGCCCGCAGCGTATGTTCCTGACCTCCGTGCTCGCGCTGGGGATCGTTGCTCCGATCTCCGGAATGCTCTTCACCGTGGCGAGTCGCTGGTGGATGCAGGCACAGGGAGCAGCCACCGCTTCCGCCACCAGCTCCGCTTACATGCTCGAGACCCTGGGGGCGGCAGCCGGAGGTTTGCTGACCAGTATCGCGCTGCTTCCTTGGATCTCCAGCTTGCAGATCGCGATGCTGCTGGGGACGGCCGAGGTCCTGCTGGCTTTGTGGATCGTCTCCTCCACGCGGACCGCCCTGGGTGTGTCGTTGCCATTGCTGCTGTGTGCCGGCCTGTTATGGCCTCAGGTGTCGCGCTGGGATGCACGGTCCCTCGCTCTTCAGTGGCCCGGCCTGACGCTGCTGGAGTCCGCAACCTCAAAGTACGGTGCACTCGCGGTCGTCGAGGCAAACGGCGGCCGAAGTTTGGCGCAAAGCGGGGTCATCCTCTTCACCGCGGGCGACGTCGAAGCCGCCGAAGAAGCGGTGCACTTCGCTCTGTTGCAGCATCCGGCGCCGAGGGACGTCCTGCTGGTCGGCGGCGGGGTGAACGGAAGCGCGCTGCAAGTGGTGCGGCATCCCTCGGTCGAGCGCCTGGACTACGTCGAGCTCGACCCGCGCATCCCGGAGATCGCCGAACGGCGCTTCCCTGCCGAGTGGGCGGGCGTCCGGGGCGATCCCCGCATCCATGTCCACCTCCTCGACGGTCGCGCCTTCCTGCGAAGCACCGGCCGCAAGTTCGACGTCATCATCCTGAACCTGCCCGACCCGCGCACCGCCCAGTGGAACCGCTTCTACACCCGCGAGTTCTTCGACGACACCGCGGCCGCACTCAATCCCGGCGGTGTCCTCGGCTTCCAACTCCGGGCCGCCGAGAACTACCTGAACCCCCAGCGGGCCGCGTTCTTTCAGTGTATTCGGCAGACCTTGCGCCAGAGCTTTTCCGAAGTGAGGGTCATCCCCGGAGACACCCTCTACTTCCTGGCATCGAATCAGCGCGGCCGCTTGCAAACCGATCCGGACGTGCTGGAGCAACGGGTCAAGGAACGCCGCCTGAGCATTGCGTACGTCCGCGACTACTTCCTGGCATTTCGTCTGGCCACCGATCGCCAGGCGGACATGGAACGGCTGATCGCGCCTACACCGGCCACTCCGGTCAATCGCGATTTCGCTCCCGTCGCCTACTACCTCGACACCAGCGCCTGGACTACGCACTTCGGACGTTCCTACTCCAGGCTGCTCGATGCATTGTCCCGGTTGGGCTTCCGACCGATCGTGCTGGCCGTCGTGCTCACTGCCGTGATCGCTCTGGGCGTGCTGGCTCTGTTGTCTTCTCCGCTCCGTGCCGTTGCGAGCAGCTCGCTTTGCACGGCCGCCATGGGCATGACCATGCTTGTGCTCGAACTGTTCCTCCTGCTCGGATTTCAGGCCCTGTACGGCTACGTCTTCCACCAACTCGCCATCATCATCGCAGGCTTCATGCTGGGAATGGGCTTGGGGGCATGGCTGGCGCAGCGCCGTCCACCCCCGGGAACGCCGACGCGACCGATGATCCTGATGCAGACTGCTGCCGTCGTCATGCCCTTCCTGCTGTGGGCCGTGCTGGCCGGGCTGGGCAGGCTCCGCGATCCCCGACTCATGGCCGTCGCCGCCCACCTTGGCTTCCCTGTCCTCGCCGCACTGTGCGGTGCGACTGGCGGCCTGCAGTTTCCATGGGCAAGCAGGGTCTTCTTCAGTTCCGGCGGTGCCCGGAACGCGGGCGCGCTCTACGCTCTCGATCTGCTGGGTTCCTGCGCGGGCGCGATCGCCGCGACCCTATTCCTCCTGCCTCTGTTCGGGCTTGGCCGCACAGCGGCGCTGCTGGGAGGGACGAACCTGTGCGTTGCTCTGCTATCTGCTACCGCGGTTGCGGGCGATGCCCGGAGTCGCCGAACACCAGCGCGGTGAAGACAAAGAGGTCGGTCTCGCGGTCTTTCCAAGCATCTGCCGGCAGCCCGGCTTTATGACAGCATTCCTCAAGGAACGTCTGCCGGTCCCACTTCAGCTCCACCGGGACCTGGGGAAGCAGCAGCCCTTCCCTGCTCCCGCGGCGCACCAGCAATCCATGTTCACCCACGCGGACTTCGCGCGGGTCGCGGACTTTGCGGAAGGGTGAAAGCACCGAGATCTCGAACTCCAGGTCATCGAGTTCCGCGGGTGTGACCGCCGGGAAGCGCGGGTCCTGCAAGGCGGCGTAGACGGCCACGTCGCGGACGGTGAGGTACAACGGCTGCTGCGGGACGGTATGGCCGATGCAGCCGCGCAGTTGTCCTCGCTTCTTCAGCGTGACGAAGGCGCCGCGTTCCTCGAGCAGCGCGGCCGAGCGCGGCTCGGGTGGCGCGTAGCGCTTGTGCTCTTTCACCGCCATCGCCACCGCCTGGCGAGCGATGGTGAGCAGCTCCGCCCGGGCCTCCGCGGTAAGGTTGTACGTCTCCCCTGCGTTTGAACGGGTGGACCTGGTGAATGCCACCGCGGCGTACCCCACGACCCGTTGCTTGTCTCCGCTGGTATCCCCGCTGGTCCCATACTTCAGCACCTGGGCGTGGTTGGCGCCGAGTTTCTCGGCGGCGATCATGGTGGCGATGATCGGCCCTCCGCCGCACGCCTCCCACACCCCCGCCCGGAAGTTGCTCGACAGCGCCCGGTAGTCCCAGTGCTCCAGCGCCTGCAGCGCCTTGCCGTCCATGCGCGAGGCTTCCTGCTGCGGGTGGTAGTGCGACAGGTCGGAGCTGGCGATGATGATGGTCTCCGGTCCGGTGATCAGCTGGGCCAGCGCCAGACCCAGCGCCCGCTCCCGGTCGAAATCCTGGTCGCCCATCACCAGTGGCACCAGCGTGAATCTTCCCAGCGCGCGCTGCAGGAAGGGTAGCTCGACCTCAAGCGCGTGCTCACCGCCGCGCTGCCCGATATCGTGACCGCGTCCCGAGATCTGAACCACCGGGGTCGCCTTCGCCAGCTTCCTGATGAACTCTTTGTCGATCGGCACGTCTCCCAGCGGTGTACGGTAGAGATCTCCGTCGTAGGCGGCGACAAAAGGAAAGCTCTCATAATGCGAGGGCGCGATGACCACCACCCGCGACACGTTGCGCCCCTTGAGCTGGGAAAAACTGTAGCCAGCGACCGGCCCGGAGTACGGATATCCAGCGTGCGGCGCGATCAGCGCCACTGGCGGCTCGCTTGCCGCCGTCGGCGCAGCAATCAGGTAACCATCCACCATCGCCGTGAGCGCTTTTGGTTCTGCCGGATAGAAAGTCCCTGCCACCGCGGGTGTGCGGGCCTTCGGCGCATCGGGCGCCGCAGCCACCAGCGTCAGCGCAATGGCCGCCACCACCATCGGCTTCAGCTTTTTCATGGGACCTCCTTCAGCTCTTCCACACGCCTGGGATCGCGCGCTTACAGTTCTTGCAGCTGCCTCTTTCCAAGTTCACCAACTGGGCCGTGAACCCGATGCGCTCGATCAACAGCTTACGGCATCCGGGACAGTAGGTGTTCTCGCCCGCATGTCCCGGGACATTGCCGATGTAGGCGAACTGCAGCCCCTCGGCATCGGCGATGGCCTTGGCGCGCTCCAGCGTCGCCACCGGCGTGGGCGGCAGGTTGGTAAGCAGATAGAGCGGGCGAAAGCGCGTGTAGTGGATGGGGACGTCGGCCCCGACCTCGCGCTTCACCCACTGGGACACTCCGCGAAAGTCGGCATCGCTGTCGTTCAGTGTCGGCACCACCAGGTACACGATCTCCAGCCAGCGCCCGGACTTGCGCACGTTCACGATGCTGTCTAGCACCGGGCGCAGCTCGCCCCGCACCACCTCGTGGTAATACTTCTCGGAAAACGACTTCAGGTCGATCTTGATGGCGTCCACCGCGTCACAGACCGCGCGCAACGGCTCCGGGCGGATGAAGCCGTTCGATACCACCACGCTCTTCAGCTTCGCCTTTCGCCCGGCCTCCGCGGCATCGATCACGTACTCGGAGAAGACCACCGGCTCGCTGTAGGTGTACGCCAGCGCAGCGCAGTCATAACGCTGAGCGTTCTGCACCAGGTCGCCGGGCGGCAGGTACAGGCCGCGCAGTTCCTCCGGACGCGCCTGCGAGATCTCCCAGTTCTGGCAGAACTTGCAATCGACGTTGCAGCCCCCGGTGGCGATGGAGAACGCCATGGCGCCGGGCAGGAAGTGGAAGAACGGCTTCTTTTCGATGGGATCGACGTGCGCGGCCACCACCCGGGAGTGCACCAGCGTGAAGTACTTGCCCTTACGGTTCTCGCGCACCCGGCAATACCCGCGGCCGCCCACGGGCACCTCGCACTGCCGTGGACACAACTGGCAGCGCACCACGTTCCCAGCCAGGCGCTGGTAAAACCGGGCCTCGCGGACGAAGCGGCTGTCGTCAGTGTCCGTGGGTTCAGGCAGGGCAAGCGAACGCTCGCGCAAGGCGCCGGCGAACATCGCCAGGGCGCAGGGGGCGGCTGCCGCCTTCAGGAACGCGCGCCGGTCGAAGGTCACATCGGACAGCCGCTGCCGTGGCAACGCATCCGACCATGCCTGGTCGCGATCCTGGGCGGCTGAGGGCGGCATCGTCCCTCCCACCCCTCTTGCTATCACGAACGGGCCCGGCGCGTCTGTGATGTCTGACAGCGAAAGTGCGCTTCGGCGGAATGAGGCGGGTAAAATCGGTCAGGCTTGCCCGCCGCGCTTGTCGGCGGCGCGGTCGAGCAGGTCCGCGACCAGCACCAGGGCATTGCGCTGCTGCTCGGTGAGTCCCTTGTGCTGGGCGGCGATCTTGCGCAGCAAGCCTGAGTCGCGGGCGGCCAGCGCCGCTTCGATGACGCTCTGGCTGGGCTTGTTGGCGGACTCGGTCACGGCGCCAAATTGTAATCCGAGGGGACGGTGAAAGGAAAAACGGACACGAGAAAAAGCAGCGCCTAACCGACGAGTATGGCGGGGACGACGGACTCGAACTTGAGGCGCTTAGCGGGCGTGAGCGAGGCGCAGCCGAGCGGGAGGCCGCTGCCGAAATCCTGAGCCGCCTTGCCGCGAAGAACCCTACC
Organism: Terriglobales bacterium; assembly: GCA_035543055.1. Classification (NCBI taxonomy): domain Bacteria; kingdom Pseudomonadati; phylum Acidobacteriota; class Terriglobia; order Terriglobales; species Terriglobales bacterium. The sequence continues at coordinate 9,443 of DATKKJ010000142.1, forward strand.
GAAACCGAACTTGCAGTTAGTATGGCGGGGACGACGGGACTCGAACCCGCGGCCTCTGCCGTGACAGGGCAGCGTTCTAACCAACTGAACTACGTCCCCGCGCCATTGGGTGGGAGCAAACTGGTGGGCAGTGAAGGACTCGAACCTTCGGCCTCCTGCTTGTAAGGCAGGCGCTCTAACCAGCTGAGCTAACCGCCCGGAGAGGGCCTCTCATCCGAGTCAGAATTTCGCTCCACCACCAGTATAAACGTCCTCCAGTCCGGAGTACAGGGGGCGAAACCGGACAGCCAGTGCCTCTTTAGGGGTTTATGAATCCCCTCTCACCCCAGACCATCCAATAACGTCCATCAGTAGAATCGATGCGCCCATGAAGATCGGCATCACTTGTTACCCGACCTACGGCGGCAGTGGCGTGGTGGCCACGGAGTTGGGCATGGAGCTCGCCCAGCGCGGCCATGAGGTGCACTTCATCACCTACTCCCAGCCCTTCCGCCTGCAAGTGGAGATGGAGAACATCCACTTCCACCAAGTGGACGTGTCCATGTACCCATTGTTCGAGTATCCACCTTACGACCTGGCGCTGGCGACGCGCATGGGCGAAGTGGCGGAGATGCACGGCCTCGACCTGCTGCACGTGCACTACGCCATCCCCCATTCGGTGAGCGCGCTGCTGGCCCGCCAGATGCTGGAATCGCGCGGGCAGAAGCTGCCCTTCGTCACCACCCTGCACGGCACCGACATCACCCTGGTGGGCGTGGACCGTTCCTACTGGCCGATCACCAAGTTCTCCATCGAGCACAGCGACGGCGTCACCGCGATCTCCAAGTACTTGCGCGAGAAGACGCAGCAGGTCTTCGAGATCCAGAACAGCATCGAGGTGATCTACAACTTCGTGAACTGCGATCTCTACAAGCGCGATCCCGACGCGGCGCAACGGCGCGCGCAGTACGCCGACGCCGGCGAGCGCATCCTGGTCCATCTCTCGAATTTTCGGCCGGTGAAGCGCCTGCTCGACGTGATCGAGATCTTCGACCGAGTGCAGCAGCAGCTCCCCGCCAAGTTGCTGCTGATGGGCGACGGACCCGACCGGGCCGCGGCTGAGTGGCTGGTGCGGCGCAAGGGCATCCAGGAGCGCGTCTTCTTCCTGGGAAAACAAGAACGCGTGCAGGAGAAGCTCGCGATCTCCGACCTGATGCTCCTGCCCAGCCAACTGGAGTCGTTCGGGCTGGCGGCGCTGGAGGCCATGGCCTGCGAAGTGCCCAGCATCGCGACCCGCGTGGGTGGGGTGCCAGAGGTGATCGAGGACGGGCGCACCGGCTGCCTGGCCGAGGTCGGAGACGTGGACCGCATGGCGCGCTGCGCCCTCGAACTCCTGGCGGACGAGAAGAAGTTGCGCGACATGGGCTACCGGGCGCGGGTCTGGGCGCAGTCGCGCTTCTGCGCCACCAAGATCATTCCCCAATATGAAGCGTTCTACGAGCGGGTGCTGGCGCGCTCCTCGTAGACCCGGCGGGTGGTGTCGTCGATGTCCACCGACTGCACCATGGGTAACGTGATGGAAACCCGCGTGCCCTTCCCGTTGACGCTCTCCACCTGCATCTTCGCATTCTCGCCGTAGAGGACCTTGAGGCGCTCGGCCACGTTGGCCAGGCCGATCCCGCTTCCAGCCGGCGCCGGTCCAGCGCCTTCGACGATGCCGATCCCGTCGTCCTCCACCTGGATGACGAGCGCGCCGTTTTCCAGGCGGCTGCGCAGAGTGATGCTGCCGCCCTCGATCTTGGGCGACAAGCCGTGCTTGATCGAGTTCTCCACCAGCGGCTGCAGCAGCATGCTGGGCATGGCCAGGTCGAGGGTTTCGGGGTCGAGGTCCTTGACCACGCGCAGCTTGTCCCGCCCGAAGCGCACCACCTCGATGTCCAAGTAGTCGTCGATGAACACCAGCTCCTCCCGGAGCTGGTTGAAGGAATCGCCTCTGCGCAGGATGCGTCGCAAGATGTTCGCCAGCTTCACGATCAGCACTCGAGCCATCTCCGGGTCGAAGCGTACCAGCGACGCCACCGAGTTGAGCGTGTTGAACAGGAAGTGGGGATTGATCTGGCTCTGCAGCGCCTCCATGCGGGCCTGCAGCAGAAGCCGCTCCTGCTCCTCCAGCTTCTGCTCGATGCGAGTGTTGTTCCAGATCTTGAGGGGGATGGCGACCGCCGCCACGGTCACGGCGTAGAGGCCGAGCGCGCTGAGCCACCCGGTCGGCTGAATATAGAAGAGCCGCCCGTGGAAGATGCGTCCCGTTTCCAGCTGCAGGAAATGGAGGAGGACGATGTAGAAGAAGAACGAGATCTGCCAGTCCAGGCGGGGACGATCGAGATTGCGCCGGATCCAGCGGTAGATGCTCAGGTCCAGGAACGGGGTGAAAGACCAGACATCTTCCTTGTTGACGGCCAGATCGCGCAGCACGCCGGCGAAGTATCCGGAGACTGCGTAGAAAGGCATGCTCAGGAATTCGCGCTGCAACATCGAGGGCAGGGCGACCAGCACGCCGCCGACCACACCGGCGCCCCGGCCGGCAATCACGCCGATCAAGACGGCGCTCTCCAGCGCCAGGTCGGCAGCGATGAAATTGCGCACGCTCATGCGCACCACCACGCCGAGCGCGAAAGGGACGGCGATGAACAACGCCAGGTGGATGGCCTGGGTGGTGTTGCGGTCCTCGCGGTAGAGCAGCGTCTTGAAGTACTTGGAACGCACCAGGGCGCTGGCCACGGCGGCGGCCACACCCATGCGCACCAGCAGCGAGACCGAGATGAGACGCGGGTCCACGAAGATGTGATTGTACCCGCAGAGTCCGCGGTCCGCATGCTGTGACGCAGGTCACACGGGCTTCCCGAGCTCCCGATATAATGAGGGTGTGGCAGCGTACGAGCTGAACAAGGTCGCGGAAGCCGATCTCCCCACCCGCTGGGGACACTTCCGCATCATGGGTTTTGAGGGCCACGGATCCATCGACCGCCGGACCGAGACCGCGGTCGCCCTGGTCCTGGGCGACATCCGCAAGAAGCCGCCGCTGGTGCGTATCCACTCCCAGTGCCTCACCGGCGACGTTTTCGCATCGCTGCGCTGCGACTGCCGCCAGCAACTCGAGCTCTCCCTGGAAGCCCTCGCCAAGGCCGGCACCGGCGTCCTGGTCTACGAGCAGCAGGAAGGACGCGGCATCGGCCTGATGGCCAAGCTGCAGGCCTATGCCCTTCAGGACCAGGGGATGGACACGGTCGAGGCCAATGAGAAGCTGGGCTTCAAGTCCGACCTGCGCGAGTTCACCCTGCCGGCGGAGGTGCTGAAGGCACTCGGCGTCAAGGAAGTCCGGCTGCTCTCGAACAACCCGGAAAAGGTGAAGGCGCTGGAGCATGCCGGGGTGAAGGTCATCGAGCGCGTCCCTTGTGAGGTCGAGGCCCAGGCGCACTCCAGGAAGTACATGGAAACCAAGAAGAAAAAGATGGGACACTTGCTCACGGCGAAATAACCGCTCTGCGGTAGAGACGCCCGTCAGGGCATCCTTTCTTTTCGTCAGGATTGAGACGCCCTTACGGGCGTCTCTACTTTATCCAAGGATCTTTCGGAGAGACTTCGGGTCTCGGACGGGAAAGTTCCCCACTGCCGAGCGGGCCAAGGCCACGTAGATCGCACGTGCGCCAGGCACTTTTCGCAGCTCCCGCAGGTGGCGGCGGACAGTCCGCAGGTCGGCACGGACGATCGGCCCGGAGAACGCCTTCGCCGCTCCTCCGCGCCAATAATTCTTGAGGGTCTGTCGCAAGATGGGCTCGATCACCTTGGGGACGTGCTTCTTCGCGATGCCGGCGGCTTGCCCGATCCGCTCCGCCATGGCCAGCGTGGCAATCACCAGCGGCGAGGAGAACGAGCCCATGGCGTGGTAGAGCGTCTTCCCGCGGCTGGCGATGGAGAACACCGACCCGCCCAGGTCTTCCGCGATGCGCCGCCCAACCCGCACCGCGGCAGGATCGCCCTCGACGGCGAAAGGCACGCCCGCCAGGGAAGGGGTCGCGCGCTCGACGAAGGTCATCATGGGATGTAGCGAGGCTACGGCGGCGCCCTTCTTGCGCAACGGAGCAAGCTCAGCGCTGCTCAAGGCCCCGCTGGAATGCAGGGCGATCCGCCCGCTCCAGCGCCGTGCCAGCTCCCGCGCCATCCGGCCGATGGCGTCGTCGGTCACGCAGATCCAGAGTACGTCGGAACGCAAGGGCCCGGTCGTCGCGATACGCGCGCCGACTTCCCTCGCCAACGCGCTTCCCCGCCGACGCGATTCCGCGCGCTCCCGTACGACCACGTCGGTGATCCGGTATCCGGCGCGGCGCAGCGCCGGAGCCATGGCTCGCGCCAGGTTCCCGGCGCCAACGATCGCGATCGTAGGCTTGCGCACGGCAGGGAGGATAACAGTCGGCAGTCGCCAGTCGCCAGTCGCCAGTCGCCAGTCGGCATCTGCGCTGCTTTATAGTGAGGGCATGGGCAAAAGGAAAAAAGTGCGGGTGCTTTCCTCTAAGACAGTCTTTCGCGGGCCGGTGTTCTCGGTCACGCTGGATGAGGTCATAGAACCGAACGGCGTCCGGGCGCGCCGCGACACGGTCCGCCATCCGGGCTCGGTGGTGGTCCTGGTGGTGGACGATACGAGGAAGACGCCGCGGGTGCTGCTGTTGCGGCAGTACCGCTACCCTGCGGAGGCCAGCCTATGGGAGCTACCCGCCGGACGCATCGACCGCGGCGAGCGCGAACTGGCGGCGGCCCAGCGCGAGCTCATGGAAGAGACCGGCTTCCGGGCCAAACACTGGAAGCACTTGTTCATGTTCTATTCGTCGCCCGGCTTCCTCGACGAGACCATGGCCATCTACCGAGCGAGTGGGTTGCGTGCGGGCGAAGCCGCGCCCGAGGACGACGAAGTCATCGCCAAGCGCTTCTTCACCCTTCCCCAGGCGGTGGGCATGATCGCCTCCGGGCGGGTGCGCGACGGCAAGACCATCGCCGCGCTGCTGTGGCTGGACCGGCAGCAGCGCCGCTGAAAACCTGCTCCCAGCGCTGGTCTTGGCATATGTACTTTGTCGGCAACACCGCCGCGGAGCTGTTCCCTGGAGTCTATTCCATCCTCGATGCAAGCCGGGCATCACCTGCCTGCTTGAGGCCAATCTAATACAGAGCGTGTAAGCACCGCCGAAGGAGAACCATCGCGACGGTCCGCACGGAGGACAAGTGTCGAGTATGAAAGGTAAGGTCAAGTGGTTTAACAACGCGAAGGGATATGGCTTCATCGGGCGGGACGACGGGCCCGATGTGTTCGTCCACTACAGCGCCATCCAGGGCGAGGGGTACAAGAGCTTGCAGGAAGGCGACGACGTGGAGTTCGAGATCGTGCAAGGTGCAAAAGGCCCCCAGGCGGATAAAGTCACGAAGCTGTCGCCGTAACGCAAGCGATCTGGTGCTTAGGCCCGACGCAAAGCCGGGCCTTTGCCTTTTGGGGTAGAGACGGCCGTCAGGCCGTCTGCTGTGAGGATTGAGACGCCCGTAAGGGCGTCTCTACAATAGAATTTTCCTGTCCCATGCCCACATTCGACAACAGGTACATCGCTAACATCCTCACCGAGACCGCCGACTTGATGGAGGTCAAGAATGAGGACACCTTCCGCATCCGCTCCTATCGCCGGGCGGCGGAGGCCATCGAAGGCCTCCCGCAACAGCTCTCGGAAATCTGGCAGGAGCCGAAGAAGATGCTGGAGATCCCCGGCATCGGCAAGGGCATGGTCGCCAACATCCAGGAGATCTTCAACAACCAGGGCAAGCTGCAGCTGCATCAGGAGCTGCTGGAGAAATACAACCCCAGCATGCTGGAGCTGCTGAAGATCTCGGGGCTGGGTCCGAAGACCATCGCGCTCATCTGGGACGCGTTCCAGGTGTGCGACGTGGACGGGGTCGAGAAGCTGGCGCAGGAAGGCAAGCTGCGCGACCTCCCGCGGCTGAGCGAAAAGAGCGAGCAGAAGATCCTGCGCGCCATCGAGCAATACCGGAAGGTCTCCGGGCGCTTCCACCTGGATGTGGCCGACCAGGTCGCGGAGCAACTCATGGCGCAGCTCAAGGGTTTGCCGGGCGTGGACAAGGTCACGCCCGCCGGCTCGCTGCGGCGAGGACGCGAGACCGTCGGTGACGTCGATCTCCTGGTCACCGGCAAGTGCAGCGAGAACGAGAAACAGCGCGAGAAGGTGGTCGAGAAGATCCTCGAATTCCCGGGCATCATGGAAGTGCTGGCCAAGGGCGAGAACAAGGTCAGCTTCAAGCTGCGCAACGGGATGCAGGTGGACGTGCGCATCCTGCCGCCAGAATCGTTCGGCGCCGCCATGCAGTACTTCACCGGCTCCAAGAACCACAACGTCAGCCTGCGCCAGCGCGCCCTCAAGATGGGCTACACCTTGAACGAATACGGCCTGGCGCGCCTCAAGGACGAGAAGCGGGTCGCCGGCAAGACCGAGGAGGAGATCTACGCCAGGCTCGGCCTCGATTACATCCCGCCGGAGCTGCGCGAGAACTGTGGGGAGATCGAGGCGGCAGAGAAGCACAGCCTGCCGGCGGTCATCGAACTCAGCGACCTCCGCGGCGACGTGCACATGCACACCGTCGAGACCGACGGGCGCAACACCATCGAGGAGATGGCGGAAGCGGCCCGTGCCCGCGGGTACAAGTACATGGCCATCACCGACCACACCAAGAACCTGGCCATGACCAACGGCCTCGACGACCAGCGTGCCGAGCAGCACATCAAGCACATTCGCGAGGCTGCAAGAAAATTCGAGGGCATCAGGGTCCTGGCCGGGGTCGAGGTGGACATCCTGGCGGATGGCGACCTCGACCTATCCGACCCGGTGCTGGAGCAGATGGACCTGGTCATCGCCAGCGTGCACTCCCACTTCAACCAGGAGCCGGCCAAGATGACCGAGCGCATTCTGCGGGCCATCTCCAACAAGAACATCTCGATCCTCGGGCACCCGACAGGCCGGCTCTTGCTGCGCCGCGATGGCTATCGATTCGACATCGAGGCGGTGCTCAACGCCGCGGCGAAGCACAAGGTCGCCATGGAGCTGAATGCCTACCCTGACCGGCTCGACCTCAATGACCATCACCTGCGGATGGCCAAGGAACGCGGCGTCAAGGTCGTCATCAACACCGATTCCCACCACACCTCGCACCTGGAGAAGATCAAGTACGGGGTGCTGCAAGCGCGGCGTGCGTGGCTGACCAAAGACGACGTCCTCAATACCCTGCCCCCAGAGAAGTTCGTGAAAGCCATGAAGCACGCCTGGTGATTCCCTGACCCTTCCCTCCCTGCATCCAACAGAAGAGCTTAGGATTTGCTGCATCTTTGAGCCAGACTGCTGAATCTGGCTTAAGCGGCGAACTCTCAGGGGGTGAGGATGCGTTCCGCGACAGAATCCCTCTCGACGCTGGCGCGAATGTACACGGCGGTGCGCGCCCAGACCGAGCGCCTGGCCGAGCCTTTGACCGCCGAGGACCAAGCGGTGCAGTCCATGCCCGACGCCAGCCCCACCAAGTGGCACCTGGCGCACACCACCTGGTTCTATGAGACCTTCATCCTCGCCGCCATCGTCCCCGGGTACACACACTTCGATCCGCGCTTCACTTTCCTATTCAACTCCTACTACAAGCAGCTCCGGGGACATCCAATCCGCGCCAACCGCGGGCTGATGGCGCGGCCCAACCTGGACGAGGTGCGCGAATACCGCAGCTACGTGGATGCGCAGATGACAGGGCTGCTGGATGGGGCACTTACGCCGGATATGGCGGGCCTCGTCGAGCTTGGTCTCAATCACGAGCAGCAGCACCAGGAACTGATCCTCACCGACATCAAGCACGCGCTCTGGAGCAATCCTCTGCGGCCGGCGTATCTCCCGCTGCGCGACGATCCGCAGCAGAGCGCGGGCGCGATTTCCTGGGCCGGGTTCGGCGAAGGCCTCTACGAGATCGGCCACGGCGGTAACCAGTTCGCGTTTGACAATGAGTCGCCGCGACACAAGGTGTATCTCTACCCGTTCCGCCTTGCTTCCCGGCCGGTGACCAACGGCGAGTACCTGGCATTCATGGCCGACGGCGGCTACCGGCGGCCGGAGCTTTGGCTCTCCGACGGCTGGGACATGGTTGGCGCTAACCAATGGGACTCACCGCTCTACTGGGCCCGCGAGCAGGAGCGCTGGCTTGTTTACACCCTGGGCGGAGTCCGGCCCTTGGGCCTCGAGGAGCCGGTGTCTCACGTCAGCTACTACGAGGCCGACGCCTATGCTCGCTGGGCGGGAAAGCGCCTGCCCACGGAGGCGGAGTGGGAGGTCGCAGCGACGGCTTGCAAGGTCGAGGGAAATCTCCTTGAACGTGAGCGCTACCATCCGGCGGCGACCGCGGGAAGCGACGGCTTGCAGCAGCTCTTCGGCGATGTCTGGGAGTGGACCGCCAGTCCTTACGTTGGATATCCGGGCTACAAACCGCCCGCCGGAGTGCTGGGCGAGTACAACGGCAAATTCATGTGCAACCAGATGGTCCTGCGTGGCGGCTCCTGCGCTACCCCGCGGTCGCACATCCGGGCCACGTACCGCAATTTTTTTCCCCCTGCGGCACGGTGGCAGTTCATGGGGATACGGCTGGCCGAATGATCGCGCGCGAACATCTGCCGCTGCCGGCTATCGCTGCCGAGGTCGCCCAAGGCCTGCGGCGCTCGCCGAAGTCCCTCCCGCCGTGGCTCTTCTATGACCAGCGCGGCTCTGCGCTTTTCGAGGAGATCACCCGCCTTCCGGAGTACTACCTGACGAGGACGGAGCGCTGCATCCTGGAGACGCATGGGGACGAGATCTGCCGCCTGGCGGGAAGCAATCTCACGGTGGTGGAGCTGGGCGCCGGCACGGCGGACAAGACCCGCATTCTCCTGAGACGACTGCTTCGGCGCCAATTGAAGCTGCGCTATGTGCCTGTGGATGTCTCCTTCGCCGCTCTGGAATCGGCCGAGCAGCGCCTCAGGGCCGAACTGCCGGAACTGGACGTCCGTCCCATCGTCGCCGATTACACGATGGATGCTCTCCGTCCCGACGATATTGCCGGACGGAAGCTGGTGCTCTATCTGGGCTCGAGCATCGGTAATTTCGAGCCTGAAGCGGCGAAGAAGCTGCTATCGCATGTGCGCGCCGGACTCCGGCCGGGCGATTGCCTGCTGTTGGGGGCCGACCGGGTGAAGCCCGAGTCCGTGCTGCTGCCGGCCTATGACGATGCACAGGGCGTGACCGAAGCCTTCAACAAGAACATGCTGGCGCGCATCAATCGGGAGCTAGGGGCCGATTTCGAGCTTGCGAATTTTCGGCACATCGCGGAATGGAATGCGCCCGCCTCCCGCATCGAGATCTACCTGGAAAGCGTCTGCCGGCAGTCGGTCCGTATCGGGTTTCTCCAGATGTCGGTCGATTTCCAGGCCGGCGAGCGCCTGCACACCGAGAACAGCTACAAGTACACGGAAGATGCGGTGCGGGAAATGCTAGCGGCAGCGGGCTTCGTGCTGGAACGCACCTTCAGCGATCCCCGGCAATGGTTCGGGGTCCATCTGGCGCGGGTGCCCGGGAAAGGCTGAGCCACGGGTTGACACCCGATCCTCCAGGCCGCAGCATCTCAGGAGACGTTAAGGAGCGCGCGATGCCTGAGAACCCCGCCAAGCCCGCCCCTCCACCCGACGCCGGGCACGTCCCCATCACCGAAGAGTTCGACAGCCCCAAGTGGACGCTCCCCCCGGTGATCCCCATCGTCATCGGCCTGGCCATCGTGCTGGTAGTGATCGGCGTGCTGGTGTTTGGAGCGAAGGCCAAGCCCGGGGGCTCCGGCGGCATCACCGGAGTCTATGCTGTGGACCTGAAGAACCAGCCCGGGGTCCTCGCCATCGTGCAGGTGCACATGAGCAACATCGGCGAGCAACCGATGTGGATCAAGAGCGCCTCGGTGACCATCGAGACCGACCTGGGCAAGTGGACGGACCAGGCTGCGGCCCCCATGGACTTCAAGCGTTACTTTGAGGCCTACCCGGAACTCAAACAATACGAGAAGCCTCCCATCGCCGCCGAAACCAAGATCGCGCCCGGCGGCCAGCTCGACGGCATGATCCTGGTGGGCTACCCTCCGCCGCCCGAGCCCAACGCCACGACTCCTCCCATCAACTTCGGCAAGGAGCAGTTCGACAAGCGCAAGAGCCTGACAGTGGACATCGATCTCTACGACCGTCGCCCGCTGCAGCTCAAGGAGAAGCGCTGACCTTCACTGATGCCGCTGCAGGAAGCGCAAGCGTTTGTGGGGCTGCGCTTCCGGGCGTACATCGTCGTACCTCAGAACGCTGATCGAGCCGTCCACCTCCAGCACCGCCAGAGAGACATCGTTGATATGGGCGATGCCGTGCTCCCGCAGGGCCCGCTCGACCTCGTCGAGGGCGACGTGCTCCCGCGCCATGTGCGCTTCCACCAGCTTCCCGTCATGGATCAGCAGCGTGGGCGAGCCTTGGATGAACTTGCGGAAGCGCCGGTTCACCCCGGAGAGGTCGGCGACCACGTAGTTCATCACCAGCAGGGTGCCGGCGGCGACCACGCCTCCCACCAGCGAGGTGTCCGGCCCGGTCATGGCGTTCTGCACGGCGTTCGACAGCAGCAGCAGGAGGGTCAGGTCAAAGGGCGTCATCTGCCCCACTTCCCTCTTGCCGCTCAGCCGCACGCCGGCCAGCACGAACAGGTAAATGATCCCGGTACGGACCAGGATCTCGATCGCGGTATGCAGGTTGGTAGTCATAGGAGTGGCGAGATTCTAGCCAGAGAAGCACACCGCGCGCGGAAAAAAGAAAAGCGCGGCCGCAAGGGCCGCGCCTGGAGCTTCTCGCTCTTTAGTTCGCCTTGGCCGCCGCCGCCGCTTTCGGGGTCGAAAGATATCCTGTGACCTTGTCCTTCTCCACCGTGAACACCACCAGCTCGTAGAGCTGCCGGTCGCGCCCGGTGTAAAACTGCAGCGGCTCGGCGACGGTGCGGTCCTTCTTCTCGATGGTCTTGTCGTCGGCCAGCACATTGAGCGTGAACTTGCTCTTCTTGGGGTCGGTCTTCTTGAGTTCCAGGCTGATGGTGGAGACCGGCTGTCTCTGTTTCTTGGCGAGGGTGAACTCGAAGTAATTGCGGTCTCCACGGTGCTTCAGGTACTCGAGTTCCTCGCGGGTGTGGGCGATCAGGCCGCTCTGCTGGCCCAGGTCGCCGATGGTGCGCTCCAGCTTGGCCTTGGTCGCCTCCAGATCGGCCTTGGTGGAGGTCAGGTCGGTCTTCACTCCCCCGACGTCCGACTTCACGCCGGCGACCTGTCCTGATACTTCGCCGATCTGCTCCTTTTGCTGCTTGGCCAGCCGGGCTTCAGCCGCTTGCTGCGCCCGCTGCAGTTGCTTGGTCTTTTCTTCCAGCTGCTGCTCGGTCATGCCGGCTTTATCGGCTACCGCGCCCAGCGACGCCTTCATCGCTGCGCTCGACTGGGTCAGCTTCTTCTCCAGCTCCTGCTGGGCGGCGGCGGTGGCGCCCTGCTTCTCTTCCAGCGTGCCGATGCGTCCGCGCATGTCGAACATCAGGTAGAGAGAGAACAGAATGTAGACGCCGGCCAGGGCGAGCAATACGTACTTGATGGTCTGGTTTTCGCCCCCGGACACGGGAGCAGCATCTTGATCGGACATGAAGCCTCGCAGAGATTGAGAGTAGTTGCTGACCTATTGTTCCAGCAGAGCGGGACGGGAGTCAACGTTCAGCGGAAATGGGCGGCGCGGTAGATGCCGAGCACTCTCACGAAGTTCGAGATCTCGCCCAGGTGGCGGAGCGCGTTGCGCGCGGCTTCGTCGTCCCCACGCATGAAATCCACGAAGAAAACGTACTCCCAGGGCCGGCCGCGCACCGGCCGCGACTGGATGCGGCTGAGCGAGATGTCGCGCAGGGCAAAGACGCTCAGCGCTTTGAACAGCGCCCCTGCGATGTTCTTGACCGAGAAAGCGATGGTGGTCTTGTCAGCGGTGCGCTCACGCCGGCGCGAGCGTTTCAGCAGGAAGAAGCGGGTGAAGTTCCTCTTGTCGTCCTCGATGCCTCGGCGCAGGATACGGGCGCGATACACGGTCGCGGCCTCCCGTCCGGCGATGGCCGCCGCGTCGCGCAGTCGATTCTGGACCACGTGTTTTACGCTTCCCGCCGTGTCGTAGAACGGCACCGCCTCCAGGTACCGGTTCCGCTTGAAGAACTCCCGGCATTGCGCCAGCGCCACCGGATGCGAGAACACGCGCCGCACGTCCCGCAGCTTGGCGCCCGGCGCGGCTATCAGGTTGTGTTCGATGCGCAGCAGGAACTCGCGCTCGATCCAGAATCCATGGGCCAGCAGAAGGTCGAAGTGTTCCGCGACCGCCCCGGCCAGCGAGTTCTCGATGGGGATCAGGGAGCGCCCGGCGCGCCCCGAGGCCAGCGCCTCGAAGACGTCGGCCGAAGTGGCGCAGGGCACGACGCCCGCTCCCGGCAGCATGCGTCGGACCGCCTGGTGGCTGAAAGAGCCGAGCTCTCCCTGGATGGCGACTCGCATCGGAGCACCCATCGTACGCGGGGTGTGTCACCGCCCGCCAGTCTCTGCTCTCGGCAATGGCTTTCCCATCAGCAGTGCGTCCACGCTGTCCAAGTAATAGCGCGGGATGGTCTTCACCACGGAATATCCGTGCCGTTTGTAGAAGCGGATGGCGGTCGCGTTGTCCACCGCCACCTCGAGCACTATGGCGCCGCAGCCGCCGGCGCGCAGACGCTGTTCGGCCGCCAGAAGCAACTCCGAGCCGCAACCCCTCCTTCGTGCGCGTTTCTGGACATCGATGGTGATGATGTGTCCCGTCCGCCGCCGCGAGCTCTCCGCCACCAGGAACGCCGCAATGCCGCGACCATCCTCCTTGACCAGGGTGAACGCTCCGCGCCGCCGCATGTACTGGTGCAATTCCGGCTGCGAATACGAGATCCCTTCCGCGAAGCATTCCTGGTCGATGCTCCAAAGGGTCTCGAAATCATCAGGGGTCGCGTCGCGAATCATGGACTCGGCCTACGCCACCGTTTGTTTTAGCTGCCCGCAGGCGGCATAGATGTCGCGTCCGCGCGGCCGCCGGATGAAGGCCGGGATCCCCGCCTTGATCAGCACCTGCTGGAAGGCATGGACGCGCTGCTCCGCCGGCGTCGAGAACGGGATGCCGGGCCCGGGGTTCAACGCGATCAGGTTCACTTTGGCCTTGATGCCTTGCACCAGGTCCGCTACTTCCTGGGCGTTCTCGACCGAGTCGTTCACCCCGTCCAGCAGCACATACTCAAAGGTCAGCCGTTCCCGCTCGCGCAAGGGGAACTCGCGGGCGGCTGCCATCAGCTTCGCCAAGTCCCACTTGCGGTTGATGGGCATGATCCGCGCACGGATCTCATCATTGGAGCCATTCAGCGAGATGGCCAGCTTGGGGCGTACCGATTCCTTGCCGAGGTCATGGATGCGCGGCACGATCCCGGAAGTCGACACCGTCATCCGCTGGGGCGAGATGCCGACGCCCTCGGCCAGCAAGCGTACCGCCCGCATGAAGGCGTCGTAGTTCAGGAACGGTTCGCCCTGCCCCATGAAGACCAGGTTGATGCGCCGGCGTTCCAGATCGACCTGCCGGTCCCTGAGTACGGCCAGAACCTGCCCGACGATCTCGCCCGCGGTGAGGTTGCGTTTGACGCCCAGCAGTGCGGTCAGGCAGAAGCGGCAATCCACGGCGCAACCGATCTGGCTGGAGACGCAGATAGTGGCGCGACACGAACGGTCGTCCGGCGCTTCCAGTTCCGCGGCCGCTTCGCTTCCGTCCCCGGCCTCGCCGTCGTCCCCCTCCGGCATCCACACCGTCTCCACCGATTGCCCGTCGGAGAACGCGATCAAGTACCGGATGGTACCGTCCACCGACTGAAAGCGCTTCTCGATGCGCGGCTGCCCGACCCCGTAGCCATCCTCCGCCAGCCGCTGCCGCAGCTCTTGTGGCAGCGTTGTGATCTCTTCGAGGCCCGTCACCCGCTGCTTGTAAACAGCATCGAACAGCTGGCGGCCCCGGTAAGCGGGCTGGCCAAATTCCTCCGCGATCTCGCTAAGTTCCCGGAGAGTCAACCCTAAGAGTTCGATGTGCCCCACCTGGTGCATAGATCACTGTGCAGTGATTGTATCCGCGGCATTACGCAGCCGCCATTAACTGGCCATGCAATAATGCCATGATGACCGGCGCGGCTCGGCAGCAGCCCCAAGCATCACAACCTCCATCCAAGAACGGCTCTGTTCCCTTCTGGGAGAGGCGCGGCGCGCTGGAAGTCATTCTGCTGTGCGTCTCTGTCGTGGCGTTCATCTCCACCCTGTCCTTTGATTTTGTTTATGACGATCGGGTCCAGGTGCTGGACAACCCCTTCATCCAGTCCTGGCGATACTTCTTCCACGATTTCACGTCCCATGTATGGGCACAGACTCATAAGCCGGCGGTCTACTACCGGCCCGTGTTTCTCTCCTGGTTGCGCTTGAACTATCTCGCCTTCGGGCCGCACGCCTGGGGGTGGCACTTCGCCGTGGTGCTGATCCACGCTTTAGCCACCGTGCTGGTTTTTCGACTGGCACTACGCCTGTTGCAGAGCCGCTGGCAAGCAGCGATCGCCGGCCTGTTTTTCGCCATACATCCCATCCACGTTGAGAACGTAGCCTGGGTCTCCGGCGCGGTGGATCCCCTGATGTCAGTATTCTTCGTCGGATCCTTCTTGGGCTACTTGAATTGGCGACAACGTGGATCTCTGCCATGGATGGTCGGTTCTCTGTTCTTGGCATTCCTGGCCATGCTGACCAAAGAATCGGGCATTACGCTGCCTGCGGTTGTATTGGCCTACGCCTGGATCTTCTCCGCCGCACAGCAGGCTGGCCGGACGTCGGTTGCCACCCGCCTTCGCGAGACTGCGACTCAAGCGCTACCGTTCGCGCTGGTAGCTTTGGCATATTGGACGCTGCGCCAGGAAGTGTTGCAAACGCAGCCGCCGATTCACACCACCTACACGACGATTCTCCTGACCCTGCCTGGGCTCCTCCTCTTCTACTTGCGGCTGCTGGTTTGGCCCGTCGGCCTGTGCCTGTTTTATGACCGTCAATATGTGCAACACATGAGCCTTAGTGGGTTTGTGCTCCCGCTGTCGGTGCTTGCGCTGCTTGCCGCTCTCTTGCTCCTTTCCTTCCGGCGGGATGCTCAAAGGAAAGAAGCCGCTTTCGGTTTTGCATTCGCCCTGCTGACCCTGTCCCCGGCACTTTGGGTCCGTTGGTTTCCGCCTGACGACTTCGTCCATGATCGATACCTGTACCTGCCGTTCGCCGGTTTCGCCCTGCTGTTCGCGATTGCTCTGGTAAAGCTGCGCGGGAGATCGGCGCCGGGCTGGATCGGTCCACCGCGCCAGGTCCTGGTGGCATTCGTGGTCGCAGTAGCATTGCTCATAAGCTGCGGGCTGACGCAGCTGCACTGGACCAATGATCTGTTGCTGTGGTCTCACTGTTTCAAGACTGCGCGACATAACCAACGGGTCCTTAACAATCTTGCTTCCTCACTGGGCGAACGCGGAGAGTACCAGAGAGCCGTGCCGTTGTTCTTGGAAGTCCTGGCCCAAGATCCGTCGAGCGCCGACGCCCAAGGTAACCTCGGCTATACCTACTATCGGATGGACCAGCTGCCTCAAGCAGAGAAGCACTTGAGCCAAGCCATCCAATTGGATCCCCTCGATTCGCATTCACTGCTTTATCTGGGATTCACTCTCTACAAGCTCGGATCGCTGGAGCGTGCACAATCCAACTTGTCGCGGGCTATCGTTCTGGACCCCCAGGCTCAGGGTGCACATCTGGCACTTTCTCTGGTACTTGAGCAACGAGGGGATTTGGCAGGTGCGCTCCGCGAAGCCGAGGCCGAACTCGCCTACCATCCTGACGAGCAACTGGTACGGGAGCGGCTCAAACACTTGCGTGACGCCAAGTAAGAGGGGCGGGTAAGGCAGGACCTTCCTCGACCTCCGGCACACTCGGCTAATTTTCGGCTAATTTATTGAACCGTAAGGCCTAATAGTTCTTTGT
>DATKKJ010000143.1 GCA_035543055.1 Terriglobales bacterium
GACCGTGGGGCAGTACCTGCGACCCTCGAAAAACCACCTGCCCATCGCGCGGTTCTACTCTCCGGAGGAGTTCCAGATGCTGAAGGAAGAAGCCATGAAGATGGGCTTCCGGCACGTGGAATCGGGGCCGCTGGTGCGCTCCAGCTATCACGCGCACGAGCAGTCGCAGGCGGCGGTGTAGCGAAGGGAAAAAGCAGGTCCTTCGACTCGTGCCGCGACGCGCCCAACCCAGGGCGCGAAGAAAAACCATCGCGGCACTCGCTCAGGATGACAATCCCATTTGTCACTCACCCGCGGCGGCCGTGGGAGTCCTTGTGAGTATGCTCGCGGGCGTGCTGGCGCAGGATGTGGTAGGTCGTGTCCTCGATGCGGCTGAGCACGTCGTGCCCGCGCGGGCTCTTACGGCGGTCCTTGTGCCGGTCCCGGTGCTTCTTCCTGCGGTCCCGCATACGACAGATGCTACCAGACCCGGCAGGCATTCTGCCGCACCATGGGTTGACCAGCCTTGCACCCGAACGCTTTCTGGAATTGGGGCATGTTCTGCACCACGCCGTTGACGCGGAAGCGCCCCGGGGAATGGGGGTCCACCTTCACCAGCATGCGGGCGTATTCCGGGCGGACATTCTGGCACCAGACCTGGCCGTAGCCGATGAAGAAGCGCTGCGGCGCGGTATAGCCATCGATCTTGGGTGGCTCTTTCACTCCCAGCAGATCCATCAGCGCCATGTAAGCCAGCAGCGCCCCGCCGTTGTCGGCAGTGTTCTCGCCCAGGGTGAGCTTGCCGTTGAGGTGCTCGCCTTCGATGGGGCTGAAGGAGCCGTACTCATCCACGATGCACGAGGCCCGCTGCTCGAAAGCCTTGGCGTCCTCCGGGGTCCACCAGTCGTTGAGGTTGCCGTTGCCGTCGAACTTGCGGCCCTGGTCGTCGAAGCCGTGGGTGAGTTCATGCCCGACCACCAGCCCCATGGCGCCCATGTTCACGGCATCGTCGATGTTGTTGTCGTAAAAGGGTGGTTGCAAGATGCCGGCGGGGAAGTTGATGTCGTTATGCTGCGAGCTGTAGTAGGCATTGACCGTGGGCGGCGACATGCCCCATTCCTTCTTGTCCACGGGCTGGCCGATCTTGTTCAAGTCGCGGCGGGATTCGAAGATGCGGCCGCGCTCGATGTTGCCCACGAAGTCTCCGCGCTTGACGTCGTATTTGGAGTAATCGCGCCATTGGTCGGGATAACCGATCTTGTTGGTGATGTCGTGGAGCTTCTCGAAGGCGCGCTTCTTGGTGGCTTCGGTCATCCAGTCCAGGCCCTCGAGGTCCTTGCTCATGACACGCTCGATGGCCTCGACCATCTTGAGGGTGCGGGCCTTGCCCTCGGCGCCGAAGGTGCGGTCCACGTAGGGCTGGCCGAGGGCCTCGCCCAGGTCGCGGTCGGTGTAATCCACGCAGCGCTTCCAGCGGGGCAGGATCTTCTCGGTCCCGCGCAGGGTCTTGCCGTTGAAGTCGAAGTCCTCGTCAACGAAGGGCGTGGAGAGGTACTTGGCCATCTGATTGACCAGCTTCCAGCGCAGATAGGTGCGCCAAGACTCCATGGCTTCGGACTGCAATAACCCTCCTACCGCTTTCAGGAAGTCGGGATTCCCCACGTTCATACGCTCGAAGCGGGGAGCATCGAGGCCAGTCAAGTAAGTCTGCCAGTCAAAACCCGGAGCCAGGGCGGTCATCTGCTCGCGGCTCATGGGATGCCAGCGGTTGTTGGGATCGCGGCGAGCGGTGCGGTCGAGCGAGGCCTTGGCCAGAGCGGTCTCCAGAGCGAGGACGCTTTTTGCCCCGGCGGCAGCCGCATCGGGCTTGTCGCCGACCATCTCCAGCATCTTCTGGACGTGGGCGACGTACTTGTCGCGGATGTCCTTCGACTTCGGGTCTTCCTTGAGGTAGTAATCCCGGTCGGGGAGGGAGAGGCCGGCCTGGTCTACGGCGGCGATCTGCTGGCGGGCGTCCTTGTAATCGATGGTCGAGCCGAAGCCGAAGAGGGCATTGTTGTCGATGAGGTGAAGATGGACGAGCTCGGTGGCGATGTCCTTCTTGTCCTTCATGGCGGCGATGCGCTTGAGCTCGGCTTCGATGGGCCTGGCACCGGCCGCGTCGGCGGATCTTTCATCCATGCAGGAAGAGTAGTAATCGCCGATCTTCTGGCTCACGGCGCTGCGCTTGGGATCGGGCTTGGCGGCCTCCTCCAGGATCTGGCGCAGGATCTCCTGGTTGCGGTCGTGGAGCACGGAGAAATTGCCCCAAGAGGGATACTCGGGCGGGATGGGGTGGAGTTTCATCCAGTTGCCGCAGGCATACTGGTAGAAATCGACGCAAGGGTCGGCGGCCTTGTCGATGGCGTCGAGATCGAAGGAGTGCGCCTTGGTGGCGGCCGGCGGGGGAGCGGACTCCCTGGGGGCCTGGGTGAAGGCGAAAGTCGCCAGAAAGAGGAGTACGGCGAGAACCTTGCAAGAGCGCATGGCACAGCCTCGAATCTGCGTGAATGCGAACCGAGAAGTCTAATCATCTGGACGGGTGGGGGCAAGCGGGGTGAGCGCCCACCGACGCCAAAAGCGGGCCTGGGTGGGGCCCCCCGCGGATCAGAACATCTTGAAGCGGATGGTCAGGTATTTCTTCGGGTTCTCGCGGATGGCCTGCACCAGCTTGCGGGTCTCCAGCAGCATCTGGTCGGCGTTGGTGTAGAGCGAGGGGTCGTGGAACAGCTTGCCCACGGTGCCCTCGCCGGCGTCCATGCGGGCGAGCAGCGAATTCAGCTTGGTGACGGTGTCATCAAGCTTGCGGGCGAACTCCTCGTCGTGGGTGAACTTGCCCAGGGCGCCCTTGCCGGCATTGACGTCGGCCATCAGCTGGTTGGCCTTGGCGATGGTGGAGTGGGCCTCGTTGTACAGGGAGGGGTCCTTGATCAACTTGCCGATCGTGCCCTTGCCAGTGTTGATCTCGTCCACCATGCGGTCGACCTTGGTGATGGAGGCGTTGAGTTTGTCGTAAAGCTCCTGGTCGTTGATCAGCTTGCCGATGCTGCCCTTGCCGGAGCTGATCTGGTTGACGACGCGCTGCACCTCGGACAGGGTCTCGCTGAGCCGGTTGTAGAGCTCAGGATCGTTGATGGCCTTGCCCACCGAACCCCGGCCGCTCTCAATCGTGCTCAAGATGCGGTCCAGGCGCTTGACCAGCACATCGATGTTCTGCAACGTGCCCTGGCTGGCGCGCACCATGTCCTGGATGTCGGGACGGGTCTGGGTGGGGAGTTCGTCGTGGTTCTCCGCCGGAGAGAGTTTGGCGTTCTTGCTGCTGATGTCCACGAAGGTCTCGCCGAGGACGCCGGCGGTGGCCAGCACGGCCTGCGAGTCTTTGAGCACCTGTTTCTTGTACTTGGCGCTGATCTTGAGGACGACCTCGACCGGGGTCAGCTTGCGGTCCACCACGCGGATGGCGGTCACGTTGCCGATGTCCACGCCCTCCAGGCGCACGGGGGCGCCGACCCGCAGTCCTTCGGCGTTCTCGAAGTAGGTGCGCAGCCGGATCTTGGAGGTGAAGAAGCCGACTTCGCCCGTCATGAGGAAGATGAGGACCGCCAGGATGACGGTGGCAACGATGACGGTGACACCTACCCGGAGCTGAGACCAACGGACCTGTTGTTGACTTGGCACGCCTTCCTGGTGACTCCTCCCGGCTAACAGAATCTTGTGGGAACAGCTCGGACGGTGTTGACCGTAGAGCGCCGCATGATAACAGAACGGCTGGCGCGCGTCAGTAACTCCGTGCGGCGCTCCAGGAAGCGGTGAAAAGTCCCGCCAGCAGATAGGCGACGGCACCGCCGATCAAGGTGGCGGCCAGGCCGAAATGGATGGCGACCACCATGGCGAGCACCGATCCGAGGACGCTGGAGGCGGCGTTCATGGCCCAGGCCCATTCGATGGAGCTTCCGTCGAGGGCGGCCGGGGTCGGCCGCCCTGCGGTGGACCCCGCCAGGGCGCGGAGGCCGGTAGGGAACGGCATCCCCATGGCCAGGCCGAGGGGCACGATCAGAAGGGCGCTGAGTAGGAGCTTGAGGCCGAAGTCCTGACCGACCAGCGCGGTCAGCAGCCGCGGCAGCAGATAGAGATAGCTGAGGATTCCGGCGACGATCAGAGCGACGACGGTGCGGACATTCTTGGGGCGAGCCAGCCAGCGGCGGGAAAGCACGCTGCCCGCGCCACTGGAAAGCAGCATGAGGAACACCACGACGGTCAACGCGTAGGTGGGGTGGCCAAGGAAGAGGACGAAGCGCTGAATGAGCGTGATCTCGACCAGGATGTAGCCCAGGCCGATGGCAACGAAGTACAGCAGCGGAAAGAACCCTGCGCGGCGGGCACGGGAATAAAGGGCCAAGGGCAGAATGAGGAATGAGAGCACAGCGACGGTGGCAATCACCAGCAGCATGCCCAACACGACGATGCCGAGGTTGTTCTTCCAGTCCATGCCGGCGCCGGAGCCCTTGAGCACGCTCTCCAGCGCTTGTCCGGTCTTGAAGGTGAAAAAGAAGAAGGGCGCGTTATCCCCGACGGGAGCGACGTTGTAGGAGTACTGTCCGGCGAATGCCGAAGGGTCATTCTGCAGAATCAGCTTGCTGAACTCCACGGTGGCAGGAGCGTCATCGGGCAGGATCGAAGTGGGCGACTCGGGGACATAGAGCGGCCGCAGTTCCGGCGCGGCCTCCAGGTGTTCGCGGATGGCGGCGATCTCGTCCGCGGTGAAAGGAGACTTCTTCACCAGCACGGCGACCGGGCGGCCGTCGGTGTCGAGCCGGCCGTCGGAGACGATCACGAAGTGCTGCCCCGGATCCGCAACACCCAGGCGGTGGAGCGCTGCCATCGCCTGGGCCACCACCCGCAGCGCCTCGCGTGGCTTGGCGAACTCCCAGCGGGTGATCGCGATGAAGCCGTCGGGCTTCAGGTGGTCGAAGTACTCGCGGAAAGCTTCCAGCGTGTAGAGATTGTTCTCGCTGAGGGCGAAGGCGCCGGCGGCGGTGGAGGCCCAGGTGTCCACCAGGGTCATCTGGATGACGTCGTACTTATCGTGGCTGGCGCGGATCCAGGAGCGGCCGTCGGCGACGTGCAAGTGCACTTGCGGCAGTTCGTAGAGATGGTAGGAGTAATCCGCGTAGTGGCCGCGCATGACGTCGGTGGCGATGAGCGGGTTGATCTCGATGGCGGTGACGCTGGGGCTGCCGTTGGCCACGGCGCGCAGCACGTCCACCCCGCCGCCGGGGCCGATGATGGCGAAATCGCCATGCGGCCGGAGCACGTTGGCGATGGCCGGCGCCGCCGACATCAGGTCCTTCTTCCAGTTGTAGCCCTCGCCGCTGTCGTTCGGGTCTTCATCGCGGTCGCGCCCGCCGACGTGGTCGGCGCCCTGCGCCGTGGCCTGGGTCTCGGCCCAGCGCCTGGGGTCCACGTTCATGATGGCGGTGGAGGCGTCGGCGTCGATGACGATGTATTTCGACTCGCCGACCTGGTCCACCTCGACGCGGGAGATGGCGTTCCAGCGTGCCCACAGCATCCAGGGCCGGTCGCGGCGCTGGCCCTTGGCGTACACGATGTCGATCAGGCGGCCGCGGTAGTTGGCGGCGATCAGCAAGCCGAGGATGACCGTGAGGGCGACGCCGACACGCCGGGCCCGCTGCGTGTCGGACCAGACGAGCGCCGCCACCGCCATCATCAGCGCAGCGAAGAGGATGGCGTTGGGGCCGCCGATCCAGGTCAGCAGCGGCACTACCAGCAGGCACGAAGCCGCGCCGCCACACAGGTCGGCGCCGTAGAGCCGGGTCACCAACGCGGTCTGGCGCGCGAAGACCACCGAGAAAAGCAGCCCGGTGAGGAAGAACGGCACCGCGGCGGCGATATAGAGCACGGTCAGGCGGAGGAAGTTGGCTTTGCTGAGATCGAGGGCGACAGGAACGTGCAGCACGATCTCGAGCACCAGAACAACGAGTACAGAGTTCAGAGCACAGAGTACAGAGCCAAGAGAACGTGTGCTCCAACGCGATAGGCGGTCGCGGGCGACGAAGGCGAAGACGCCACCGGCGCCCAGGCCGAGCAGCGCGATGGAGATGGCCAGAAAGGCGAAGTGGTAGAAGAGGACCACCGAGAACAGCCGGGTAAGCGAGAGTTCGAGCAACAGACTGGCCAGGCTGACCAGGCCGACGCCGGCCAGCAGGCGTCCGGAGGCGTGCGTCGCCGCTTCGGCGTTGATCGGGGACAGCAACACGGATTCGCTCATGAGTCGCGGTGGAGAGACGCCCTGACGGGCGTCTCTACCGAAAAGTTTGGGTCAGTCCTCAAGGATTACCTGGGCAGTGGCGATCTCGGCGGTATGGGAGAGGGAAAGCGACACGCGCTTCATCCCCAGGGCGACGGCGTGCGCGGCGGCGGCGCCGGAGAAGGTGATGGTGGGGCGGCCTCCGGGCTCGCGCCGGACCTCCACCTCGGTCCAGGACACCCCTTTCTTCCAGCCGGTGCCGATGGCCTTGAGCGCCGCTTCCTTGGCGGCGAAGCGCGCCGCGAACCTTTCGGCGGCATTGCGCTTCGATCGGCAATACTTGATCTCGCCGGCGGTGA
>DATKKJ010000144.1 GCA_035543055.1 Terriglobales bacterium
GGAGTGAATGGTGTAGGCAAAATCCACCGGCGTGGCCTCACGCGGCAGGATGACGATCTTGCCCTTGGGCGAGAAGGTGTACACCTCTTCCGGATACAGGTCGATCTTCAGGGTGGAGAGAAACTCGTTAGGGTCGGGGACTTCGCGCTGCCACTCCACCACCTGCCGCAGCCACGCCAGGCGCTTCTCATCCACCGCCGAGATGGGCCCGTCCTTGTACTTCCAGTGAGCTGCGATGCCCTCCTCGGCCATCTTGTGCATCTCTTCGGTGCGGATCTGCACCTCGAAGGCGTGGCCGTTCTCCGCGATCACCGTGGTGTGCAGGGACTGGTAGAGATTGGGCCGCGGCATGGCGATCATGTCTTTGATGCGCCCGGGCACCGGCCGCCACTGGTTGTGGATCAAACCCAACACCGCATAGCAATCGTTCACCGACTGGGTGATGATGCGTAGCGCCATCATGTCGTAAATCTGGTCCACCGAGATGTGCTGCTTCTGCAGCTTCTGCCAGATGCTGTAGATGCGCTTGGTGCGCGCTTCCACTCTGGCTTCGATGTTGTTCTCGCGCAGCTTCTGCTCGATGACGCCTTGGGTCTTCGCCAGGAAGGCCTCGCCCTCCTTGCGGCGCGATTCAATGGCGTCCTTGACCTGGTGGTAGGCGATGGGATCGACGTACTGGAACGCCAGGTCCTCGAGTTCGCCGCGGATCTTGCCCATGCCCAACCGGTGGGCGATGGGGGCGTAGATCTCCTGCGTCTCGCGCGCGATCTTCACCTGTCGGTCAGGCTGAAGGTGTTCGAGGGTGCGCATATTGTGCAGCCGGTCGGCCAGCTTGATCATGACCACGCGGATGTCGTCCACCATGGCCAGCACCATCTTGCGGACGCTCTCGGCCTGCGCCTCTTCGCGCGAGGCAAACTCAATCTTGCTGATCTTGGTGACGCCCTCGACGATGTGCGCCACCTGCTCGCCAAATTCGTTGCGAATGTCGTCCACCGTCACGTCGGTGTCTTCAACGGAGTCGTGCAGCAGGCCGGAGGCGATCGCCGTGGTGTCCAGTTGCATGTCCGCCAGCACCGAGGCCACTTCCAGCGGATGTACCAGGTAGGGCTCGCCCGAGGCGCGGGTCTGGCCCTGGTGATGCCTCAGGGAGAAGTCGTACGCTTTCTTGATCAGCGTAAGATCGTCACTGGGACGATAAGTTTTTACTTTGCGCAGGAGATCGCGAAAGCGGGTGACGGTGAGAACGTTGGTCGCGATCTGTTGGCGGAAAGTCGCCATGAGCGATTATACGAGAAAGTCGCGCCTGTGTATGAGGCGTGCGCGCTTGTGGGCCACCGTCGAGGGTCCGCTTCGTATCAATTAAAAAGGAAAAGCGCTATGCGAATTCTCATCAGCGGAGCTTCGGGCTTTCTTGGGGGCGCATTGCGCCCCGCGCTGGTGGCTGCGGGCCATTCCACCGCCGCGCTGGTGCGCCGTCCCCCTGCCGGCGATCAAGTGCAATGGGACCCTGCCAGCCCGCTCGATCCAAGCTGCCTCGAAGGTTTCGATGCCATCATCCACCTCGCCGGCAAGAACATCTCCGGGCACTGGTCGGAGAAATTCAAGCGCGAGGTACGCGAGAGCCGCGTGCAGGGTACGGGTACTCTGGCCACGGCCGCCGCCGAATCCTTCCGCCAGACGGGCAAGCCGGGTGTATTCGTTGCAGCTTCCGCCACGGGGTATTACGGGAACCGCGGCGACGAGGAGCTCACCGAGACAAGCCCTCGCGGCCAGGGCTTTCTCGCCGATGTTTGCCAGGAGTGGGAAGATGCGGCGGCCCCGGCTGTGGCCGCGGGCGTCCGCGTGGTGCATGTTCGTATTGGGGTGGTCCTGGCGAAAAATGGCGGCGCTCTCGCCGCCATGCTCACTCCGTTTCGACTTGGCCTCGGCGGCCCGGTCGGCGACGGTCGCCAGTTTTGGAGTTGGATCACCCTCGACGACGTTGTCGGCGTCTTTCTCTTCGCGCTCACCAATGAAAAACTCGCCGGAGCCGTGAATGCGGTCGCGCCGGGACCTGTGCGCAATGCGGAGTTCGTTCGCGAGTTGGGAAGGGCGATTCATCGACCCACGGTCTTTCCGCTGCCCGCGTTCGTGGTTCGCACTCTGTTTGGCGAGATGGGGGAAGAGCTGCTGCTGGCTTCAGCCCGCGTCCAGCCCGCCAAGCTCGAAGCCGCCGGTTATTCCTTTCGGCATCCCGAGCTGGCCGACGCCCTGCGGGCGGCGCTCGGCTGACGCCGCTGCCCAGTCGCTGTC
>DATKKJ010000145.1 GCA_035543055.1 Terriglobales bacterium
GTGGGCGAAGGTGGTCGCCGGTGCGGGGTCGGTGAGGTCGTCGGCGGGCACGTAGATGGCCTGCACCGAGGTGACCGACCCTTTCTTGGTCGAAGTGATGCGCTCCTGCAACTCGCCCATCTCGGTCGCCAGGTTGGGCTGGTAGCCGACGGCGCTGGGCATGCGGCCCAGCAGCGCCGAGACCTCCGAGCCCGCCTGGGTGAAGCGGAAGATGTTGTCGATGAACAGCAGGGTGTCGGACCCTTCCTCGTCGCGGAAGTACTCGGCGACGGTCAGGCCGGTGAGGGCCACGCGGAGCCGGGCTCCGGGAGGTTCGGTCATCTGGCCGTAGATCAGCGCGGCCTTCGATTCTTCCGGCTTGCCGGGCACGATGACCTTTGATTCCGACATCTCCAGCCACAGGTCGTTGCCCTCGCGGGTGCGCTCGCCCACGCCCGCAAACACGGAGTAGCCGCCGTGCTGCTTGGCGACGTTGTTGATCAGCTCCATGATCACGACCGTTTTGCCCACGCCCGCTCCGCCGAACAAGCCGATCTTGCCGCCCTTCAGGAAGGGCTGGATAAGATCGACGACCTTCACTCCAGTCTCGAACATCTCCGCCCTGGTGGACTGCTCATCGAAGGCCGGCGCCAGGCGGTGGATGGGACGGGTCTCTTTGTGCGCTATCGGCCCCAGTTGGTCCACGGGTTCACCGATGACGTTCATGACGCGCCCCAGCGTGCCCTTGCCCACCGGCACGGAGATGGGGCCGCCCTGGTCGGTGGCTTTCATGCCGCGTACCATGCCGTCGGTCGGCTGCATGGCCACACAGCGCACCCGCCCCTCGCCCAGGTGCTGCTGCACCTCGAGGATGACGTCGATGGGTTGGGGAACGTTGAAGCCGTCACTGGTCACGCGCACCGCTTCGTAGATGGGCGGAAGCCCCGACTCGCTGAACTGCACGTCGACCGCGGGGCCTGCGACCTGGATCACTCTACCTGCATTCTTTGCCATAAATGCTCGTCTCTCGATGGCCATCAGCCCTCAGCCGTCAGCCATCAGAAGAATCAAACCCTTTATTCGTCAGATCTCTCAGCTCCTGCCTGATGGCTGAAGGCTGACCGCTACAACGCCGCCGCTCCACTCACGATCTCGATGATCTCTTTCGTGATCTTGGCCTGGCGGGCGCGGTTCATGGCCAGGGTCAGGCTGTCGATCATGTCGCTGGCGTTGTTGGTGGCCGAATCCATCGCCGTCATGCGGGCGGCGTGTTCCGCCGCTCCCGACTCGATCAGCGCGTGGAAGATCTGCACCGCGATGTACTTGGGGAGCAGGCTGCGGAAGAGCTCTTCCGCCGGCTGCTCATAGAGGTAATCCACGGGGGCGGCGGCGAACTCCCGGGCCCGACGCTGCATTTCCGTGGTGTCGGCCTCGGCCAGGCTGATGCCGGCGGCCGTCGCGGCTTCGGCCATGCGCTCGCGCTGCTCGGGCGTCATCTCCTCGGCGGCGCGGATGTCGCGCGTCCCGATCTCCTCGATGGGGAGCACTTCGTCCAGGACCACGCGCTGGGCGATGACCGATTTGAACTCGTTGTACAGGAAGTAGACTGCGTCCACTTCCCCGCGGGTGTAGCGCTCGATCAGCCGCTGGGCCAGTTCCTCGGCATCGCTGTACTCGAACTTGCCTGCCTGGCCGACCAGTTCGCCGGAGATGGAAACCCGGGCATCCGGCCGGTCAGCGGTGTAGGGAAAGCGGCGGCGCAGGAAGTCGCGCCCCTTGCGTCCCACGCAGACGATCTCCACCCGGATATCCTGCTTCGACTCGAGGAAGCGCGTCGCCGCCTTCAAGATATTGGTATTGAAGGCGCCGGCCAGGCCGCGGTCGCCGGTGATGAGCGCCAGCAGGGCGGTCTTCTCCGGCCGGCGGGCCAGCAGCGGATGACGGGGCTCCCCGGTGTCGGGGTCGATGACCTGGGCGCGCGAGACCAGCGACTTCAGCACGTTGGTCAGCATATGCGAGTAGGGACGCGCGGCGAGCGCGCGCTCCTGCGCCCGGCGCAGGCGTGCCGCCGAGATCATCTTCATGGCCTTGGTGATCTGCCGCGTGCTGGTCACGCTGCGGATCCGCCGCCGGATATCCAGAAGATTCGCCATGCTTTTCCTGAGACGTAGCTTGCTACGTCTCCCGCAATACCTACGCTTTCGCCGCGACTGCGCTCTTACGCTCGGCGACGAAGCGCTCCTTGAATTCCGCGACCAGTTTCTTCATGTCCGCTTTGAGCTGGTCGTCGAGGATCTTCTTGTCCATGACCGTCTTCAGCAGCGCCCCGCCCATGGTGTCGGCGTACTGGTACAGGCCCTTCTCGAACTCGCGCACCTCGTCCACGCCCAGGTCGTCGAGGAAGCCGTTGGTGCCGGCGTAGATGACCAGGATCTGTTTGGAGAACGGCAGGGGCTGGAACTGCCCCTGCTTGAGGATCTCGACCAGGCGCTGGCCGCGGGCCAGCTGCGCTTGCGTGGCCTTGTCCAGGTCGCTGCCGAACTGGGCGAACGCGGCCAACTCGCGGAACTGCGCCAGCTCCAGCTTGAGCGAGCCCGCCACCTGGCGCATGGCCTTGATCTGGGCGCTGCCGCCTACGCGGCTGACCGAGAGTCCGACGTTCACCGCCGGGCGCACGCCCGAGTTGAACAGATCGGTCTCGAGGTAGATCTGGCCGTCAGTGATGGAGATGACGTTGGTCGGGATGTATGCCGAAACGTCGCCCGCCTGGGTCTCGATGATGGGCAGAGCGGTGAGCGACCCGCCGCCGTTCTTGTCGCTCAGCTTGGCGGCACGCTCCAGGAGGCGCGAGTGGAGATAGAAGACATCTCCCGGATAGGCTTCGCGGCCCGGCGGACGCCGCAGCAGCAGCGAGATCTCGCGGTACGACGCCGCGTGTTTCGACAGGTCGTCGTAGATGCAGAGCGCGTGCCGCTTGGTGTCGCGGAAGAACTCGCCGATGGCGCAGGCCGCATAGGGGGCGATGTACTGCATGGGCGCGGGCTCCGACGCCGACGCCGCCACCACGATGGTGTACTCCATCGCGCCGGCGTCTTCCAGCAGCTTCACCACCTGCGCGATCGACGACCGCTTCTGCCCGATGGCGTTGTAAATGCAAATCAGGTCATTGCCCTTGTTGTTGATGATGGTGTCGAGCGCCACCGCAGTCTTGCCGGTCTGGCGGTCGCCGATGATCAGCTCGCGCTGTCCGCGGCCGATCGGGATCATGGAATCGATGGCCTTCAGACCGGTGGCCATCGGTTCGCGTACCGGCTGGCGGTCGATGACGCCGGGCGCCAGGCGCTCCATCGCGATGAATTTGTCGGTCTGGATGGGGCCCTTGTCGTCGATCGGCTGGCCCAGCGCGTTCACCACGCGGCCGACCATGGCCTGGCCCACGGGCACGCTCATGATGCGCCCGGTGCGCTTCACCTGGTCACCTTCCTTGATCTCGGTGTACTCGCCCAGGAGCACGCAGCCGACCTGGTCTTCCTCCAGGTTCATGGCGATGCCGGCCACGTTGTGCGGGAACTCGAGCAGTTCGCCGGCCATGACCTTGTCGAGGCCATGCAGGCGGGCGATGCCGTCGCCCAGGCTGATGACCGTGCCCACTTCGTCCACGGAGATCTTCGATTCGTAGTTCTCGATCTGCTCGCGGATGATCTTCGTGATCTCGTCTGCTTTAATACCTGCCATAGGATTCCTTGAAACCCTCAGTTCCTTCGACTCGCGCTATGCGCTCGCTCAGGATTTCGGCAGCGGGCTCCCGGTTGCGACGAGCCGCTCCCTCACGCCCGCTAAGCGCCTCAACTTCGTGATCTCGTCTGCTTGGATGCCTGCCATATGTAAGTTCTCGCTACCCTGCGCTCAACTGCTCCTTCAACCTGCGCAACTGTCCCTTCACCGACCCGTCGTAGATGGTGCTGCCGACCTTGACCACGGCACCGCCCAGCAGCTTCGTGTCCCGGCGGTATGCGGCCCGGACCTTCTTGCCCGTCAGGGCGGTGATCTGCTGCTCCAGGGCGCGCTTCTCTTCGTCGCCCAGGTCGCGGGCGGTGATGATCTCGGCGTCGGCGATGCCCAGCCGCGCGCTCAGTTCTTGCTGGAACTGGCGCGCAATCTCCGGCAGGGCGGCGATGCGCCGGTTGTCGATGAGCACCGCCACCAGGTTGCGGGTCATCGGCGACGCGCCCACGGCGTGCACGATCTGGTCCAGCACCTTGCGCTTCTGCTCCGCCGGCACCGACGGGCTCTCCCATACGGTGCGCAGAGGGGCATTGCTCTCCACCAGGTGCGCCAGGGTGTGCAGCTCGTCGATGGTCTGGTTCGCGTCCATCTTCTTGTCGAAGACCACGTCCGCGAAGGCCCGGGCGTAGCGGCTATTGACGGCGGCCATTACTTGCCGTCCTTTCCCAGCCGCTCGGCGAAGCCGCGCACCAGTTCGCGGTCTTCGTCGGTCCCCACGCTGATCTTCTGCTCCGCCAGCCCCACCGCCAGCTCCGCGGCGTACACTTTCAGCTGCGTGCGGGCGCTGCGGGCGGCGGCGGCGATCTCCTGTTCCGCGGCCTGCACCACTTTCTTGCGGTCATCCTCGGCCGCCGCCTGGATGCGTTCCTCTTCCTTGCGCGCGTCTGCCTCGGCGGAGCTGCGCATGACGGCGATCTCCTGGTCCAGGCGCGCCAGGCGGCTCTCGATGTCCCCCAAGCGCCGGTTGGCGTCCTCGCTGGCTTTGCGCGCCTCCTCCATCGCCTTCTGGATCGAGGCGGTGCGCTCGCGGAACGCCGCCGGCAGGGCCTTCTTCATCCCCGCGACGATCAGGGCCGCGATCACCGCGAAGTTCAGCCCCACGCAGACCCAATAGGCGGTGGCCAGGCTCAGGCCGGTCTTGCGGGCGACGAACTGGACCGACGGTGATTCCCGGAACTGCGCGTTTTCGTCCTCTTCCCCGGCCGCATGTTTGGAAGCTTCCGCCGGTCCCGGCTGCGCCTGCGGTGACGCAGCGTGCTCCGCCGACTTCTGCGCTTCGGAGGGCTGCTGAGGATCGGCCGGCTTATGCTCCTGCGCGACGCCGAATGTCGTCAGGGCAAGCAACACCAGGGTCAGCGGCACGATCCCTTTGACCAGTCTCATTGCCGCCCCGCTGCTGGTATCGAAACCGGTTTGAGGATGGTGCGGATGACTTCGCGGGCCAGCGCCTCGGCTTCGGTCTGCAACCGTGTCCGGGCGGCGGCGGCATCCTGCTCCAGCGCCTGCTTGGCGGCGCGGACCTGGCCCTCGGCGGCGCCGCGCGCCTCGGCGATCAGCTTGCTGCGGCGCTCCAGCGCCTGCTGACGGCGCTGTTGCTGCGCCTTGTAGAGGGCCAGCTTGGCCTCGCGGATGCGCTGCTCGTATTCCGCCGTCTTGGCGTCAGCGGCGGCGACGTCGGCGCGCGCCTTTTCGATGGCCCCTTCGGTGCGCGCCCGGCGTTCCCCCAGCACTTGCATCAGGCGGTTGTGGACGATCACGCGGTAGGCGGCGTAGAGAATGACAAACAGGATGATGGTCGGAATGGCTCCGAGCAGTAATCCGCCTACTTGTCTGAGGGTTTCTTCCATGAATCTACGGGCCAGCCTATGACGTGGGGGTCAAAACTGAAAAACTAACATCCGCGTGCGCATCTGTCAATTTTGGAATGCGCGCAATTCTTGACTTTTCAGTCGTTTGCGCGCGGAAGCCGGGCGGTCAGCAGAGACCGCTCACGACTTCCCTTGACAAGCCGCCTCGGAGGTTTACCATATGAGTATCACCTCCGATCCGATTCAGGATCGAATGGGCCGGTCGCGTAGAACTTGTCACCGCTTCTACGCAGTCGGCCCATTTAAATTCTCTGCTAGGCGACTGCCGTATATTTCATCCTCGCGATGCGCACCACGCTCGGCTTCACCAGCCTGGCGAAGTCCTCATAAGTCATCCGGATCAGCTCGTAGTGCGAGCCCGCGTTGAAGGCGATCTCCTGGTCCTTGCTCAGCGACTCGTCCACGTACACCGGCAGGTCATAAAGATTGCCGAAGGGCGGCATGGCGCCGAGTTCGCACCCCGGGAAGCAGTTCTGGAAATCGCGCTCGTGGGCGATAGTGACGCTCTTGGCCCCGGTGACCTGCCGCATCAGGTCGAGATCGACGTGCAAGGATGCCGGCAGCACCGCCATGGCCAGGGTGTCGTCCACGTTCACGATGACAGTCTTGGCCATCTCTTTGCCGGGGATATGGGTGAGGGCCGCGATGCCTTGGGCGGTGAAGGCGGCCGAATGGGTGATGGTGGTGTACTGGATGTGGTTGGCGTCGAGGAACTCGCGCAACTTGGCGACTGGCATACGAACCTCCACGCGTGCGGCCTTCGGCGGAGGAACCAGTGTCCGTGCTGGCCGCGCCGGTGTGACTGCCCTCCGGCAGCACCACACGACCCCGCACGCTGCCTGAAAGTCTACACCCGCCTGCAGACCGGTCAGTAATGGCGGTCACATGCCAGTGTGCGGAAGAAGTACCCAGTACCCAGTACTCAGTACTCAGTTCAAACCCGAGATGAGGTCGACCCTCGCCGCCGCTCCTGCTCTTGCAGAGTACTGAGTACTGAGTACTAGCGCACGACCACGAATGCCTGCAGCTTCCGCAACAGCGATTCCGGCGCTTCCGCCTCCAGGTGCACCACGCCGTCCTGGTACTCCCGCGCATACACCCGCGCCTTTCCCTCCAGCATGGCCAGCGCCTTGCCTTCGCGCTGTGGGATGGCGAGCTTGACCCGGCGCAGCGGGTCGTCCTGCAACAGCGCGTCCACGCGGTCGAGCAGCGTGGAGATGCCCGCGCCCGTGACCGCCGAGAGATGCACCGTGTGCGCATCGTCTTCGAGCGCGTCGCGCTCGGCCGCCGGCAACAGGTCGATCTTGTTCATCACCCGCAGCCGCGGCTTGTTCAGCGCCTCCAGCTCCCCCAGCACCTTTTCCACCTGCACGTCCTGCTCGTGGCGGATGGGGCTGGTCACGTCCGAGACATGCAGGATCAGGGACGCGCGCTGCACTTCCTCCAGGGTGGCCCGGAAAGCCGACACCAGGGTGTGCGGCAGGTTTCGTAGGAACCCCACGGTATCGGAGAACAGTGCCTTGCGGCGCGAGGGCAGGGTCACCGCCCGGATGGTCGGGTCGAGGGTGGCGAACATCTTCGATGACGCCAGCACCCCCGACCGGGTGAGCTGGTTGAACAGCGTGCTCTTGCCCGCGTTGGTGTAGCCGACCAGCGCCACCGTCGGCACGGGGACGGATTCGCGCCGCAACCGCTGCTGTGCCCGCACCCGCCGCACCTTCTCCACTTCTTCCTTGATGTGGCGGATGCGCCGGTAGATCTTGCGGCGGTCGGTCTCGAGCTGGGTCTCGCCCGGCCCGCGGGTGCCGATGGGCCCGCGCGCCCCCGCCGACGTGCCCGCGATCTGCGACATCTGCACGCCCCGTCCGGTCAACCGCGGCAGCAGGTATTCCAGCTGCGCCAGCTCCACCTGCAACTGGCCTTCGCGGGTGCGGGCGTGGCGGGCGAAGATGTCGAGGATGAGCTGGGTGCGGTCGATCACGCGCGCGTCCACGACCTTCTCGATGTTGCGCTGCTGCGAGGGCGTCAGCTCGTGATCGAAGAGCACCAGGTCCGCGCTCGCCGAGGCCACCATCCCGTGGATCTCCTCCAGCTTGCCTTTCCCGATCAGCGTCGCTGGGTCGGGCCTCTCCTTCATCTGGATGATCTCGGTCAGGATTTGGGCGCCGGCGCTGGTGGCCAGTTCGCGCAGCTCGGCCATGGACTCTTCCGGGCTGAAGTCGAGGCGGTGGGAGGTGGTGATACGGGCCGCGGCCGCGGCGTCACGGGCTTGCGCGATCGCCGGTGAGGCCGCCCGGCGCCGCCCCAAGTCCAGGCCCACCAGCACCGCGCGTTCCGGCGCCGGCCCGGAGGCACGTTTCCCTGCGGAAGCCTGCGGAAATGACTGGCGGCGTCGGCCGCGAATAACTTATCCCTCCGTGCCGGACGGGGCCGCGGGGGTGGCGACGGGCGGCGGCGCGGCCGCCGCGGGCTTGCTCTCCACCGCGTGCGGCGCCTTGGCCATCACCACCGTCGAGATTGCGTGCTTGAAGATCAGTTGCTCCTGGTTGCTGGTCTCCAGCACCACGGAGTACTTGTCGAAGGAGCGGATACGGCCGGTCAGCTTCACCCCGCTGAGCAGGTAGATGGTGAGATTGGTCTTGTCCTTGCGCGCGGTATTGAGGAACGAATCCTGGATGTTCTGTGCCGGCTTGTCCATGTACGTTCTCCCTTCCTAAGGTGCGCCCCATACAGGGCGGAAAAGGCACCTGCCAACGACCTGTAACGATACGACTCCGTCCCGCGGTTTTCAACGCCAGGGGCGGAATTCATCCCCTGTTGACATCAGACGCACGAAATGGAAAGATGCCTGCACTTTTTTGTTGCATCCTGCGCGCTCATTCATCGACTTCAACTAGACACAGACCTGTTGTCCGGAGGAATGCCGATGTCGCACTTTGCTCTCCTTGCCGCCTGGGTCATGCCCACGCACACCCCCATCGAGACGCTGGCCATCATCCTGCGCTGGGTGCACTTCCTGGCCGGGATCACCTGGATCGGGCTGCTCTACTTCTTCAACCTGATCAATGTGCCCTGGATGAAGCAGGTGGACGCCGCCATGAAGCCCAAGGTGTTCCAGCACCTGACGCTCCCTGCCCTGCAGTGGTTCCGCTGGAGCGCCCTGGTCACCGTCTTCGTGGGCTTCTGGTACTGGGCCCAGATCTATGTTGCGGCCGACGCCGAGCGCGAGAACAAGAGTCCCTGGGGCACGATCGGCCTCTTCCTTCTCATCTGGATCGTGGCCTGGGCCCTCGAGTACGTGGTCATCCTGAAGATGCTGCCCAAGGGGCCGGTCTTCGCCGTCATCGTGGCCGTGATCGTCTCCCTTGCCGGCTACCTTTTCGTGTGCTTCGCGCCGGTGGGCGGTGATGATAACCACGTGCTGGCCATCGGAGTGGGCGGTGGCATGGGCCTGTTCATGATGCTCAACGTCTGGGGCATCATCTGGCGCAATAACAAGAAGGTGATCACCGGCACCCTGGCGGGTACACCCCCGGCCGACGGCGCCACCCTCGCTCGCCAGGCGTTCCTGGCCTCGCGCGCGAATGCCTGGCTGTCCATTCCCATGCTGTTCTTCATGGCCAGCAGCTACCACTACGTGATCCTGGGAAGATAGGGCTGCGTTTTGCAGGACCCGCGCCGCGGCGCGGGTTTTTTCATTCAGGCACAATGAGGGCGATGGTCGATCGTGCCAGGTTCGAGGAAGGTGTTGCCCTATTCAATGCGGGAGATTTCTTTGCCGCCCACGAGGCGCTGGAAGACGTCTGGCGCGACCTGCACGGCCCGGAGCGGCGTTCCATGCAAGGTCTCATCCAGTTGGCGGTCGCTCTCCATCATCACTCCACGGGGAACCTGGACGGGGCGCGCTCCCTGCTGGCCCGCGCTGCCGCCAAACTGGCGGACGCTCCCGACGATTTCTTCGGGATCT
>DATKKJ010000146.1 GCA_035543055.1 Terriglobales bacterium
GGTCCCAGCACCTCCAGCACCCGGGCGCCGACCCGGGCCATGATGTGCATGTTGGCCACGACGTAGGGGGAATCGGTCAACTCGACGCCGATCTTGGCGATGGGCGACCCCACCGGCCCCATGCTGTAGGGAATGACGTACAGAGTGCGGCCGGCCATGCATCCGGTCAGCAGCTTGTTCAGCGTGGCCTTCATCTCGCCCGGCTCCTTCCAGTTATTGGTGGGGCCGGCTTCGTCCTTGGTGGCGGAGCAAATGAAGGTGCGGTCCTCGACCCGGGCCACGTCGGCCGGGGTGGAGCGGACCAGGATGCAGTTGGGGCGCTTCTCAGGATGGAGCGGGATCGCCGTGCCTGCCTGGACCATCAACCGGACCATCTCCTGGTACTCGGTGGTGGAGCCGTCGCACCAGTAAACGCGTTCCGGCTTGCAGAGCTGCGCTACTTCTTCGACCCACTGAGACAGTTTCTTATTGCTGGTACCCATCTCTTCCGTAGATGGTTCATGAATCGCGGTCGCCATAATTGCCTCGCTTGTGCCCCGAAGATACCGGGGCCGGTATGAATGAAGGATGAAGGTACAACCCTAATATTGTGCGCTCCGCGGGGCACAATTCCAAGCTGAACTTATTGACCGAGGCCTAGGCGGGCTGGGGAGCCGGTTCGGCGAGGACGGCTTCGAGGTGCTCGAGAGTCTCGGCGACGGAGAGGGTGTACATCTCGCGGCCGCTATCCAATCCCGATTCGATCGCCTGCTGCAGATAATGCCCGGCGATCTGGATGGCCAGCGGATCGGTGATGAGCTTGCCGGTGCGGTTGTTGTACTCGCCCCAGGCGGGATGGGGCAGGGCGATCCAGACGGGGCGACCGCTGACCAGGAACTTGACGTCGACGGCGTCGGCGTGGCGGGTGGCGATGGCCACGATCAGCGCCTGGTAGATGCAGTGCACATCCTCACCGGTCCAGCGGTCCTTGACGTGGAAGTCGTCGTACATGCGTGCAAATTCTAAATGAAAGCCGGCTTCTTGGCGCTGAGTACCCAGTACCCGGTACTTAGTACCCAGTTCGCTGCCCGAGCTGCGGGCATCGGGTTGAAGCACCTGTGGGCTGCACCCGCGCGGCGAACATTCCGGGGATCCTTCGCTCGGGCGTGCGTCCTCACTCAGGATGACAGGCGTAAAGGGCTTGCTGAGTACTGAGTACCAAGTACTGAGTACTTCAACTAAGCGTAAATGCCGCGCTGCCGAATCGTGTAGGCCACGCGGTTGATGGCCAGCATGTAGGCGGCGATGCGGTTGTTCACCCCGTGGGTGTCGGCGTACGCCACCACGTCCTCGAACGAGCTGCGCATGATGTGCTCCAACTGCTCGTTGACCACCGACTCTTTCCAGAAGTATCCCTGGCGGTCCTGCACCCACTCGAAGTACGAGGTGGTGACCCCGCCGGCGTTGCACAAGATGTCAGGGATGACAAAGACCTTTTTCTCCTGGAGGATGTCGTCGGCGGCGGCGGTGGTGGGGCCGTTGGCGCCCTCGGCCAGGATCCTGGCCTTCACCGACTCGGCGTTCTGGGTAGTGATGACGTTCTCGGTGGCCGCGGGGAGCAGCACCTCGCACTCGGTGGTGAGCAGCGAAGCGGACTCACGCACCTCCGCCCCGGGGAAGCCGACCACGGTGCCGTTGCGCTGGCGGTACTCGACCAGCTTGTCCACCTCCATGCCGTTGGGGTTGTAGAGGCCGCCGTCCCACTCGGCGATGCCGATGATCTTGTAGCCGTGCTCATACATCAGGCGGGCGGCGTTGGAGCCGACGTTGCCGAAGCCCTGCACGATCACCCGGGTCTCGTCGCGGTTCATCTTGAGCTTCTTGAGGGCCTCGTCGCAGACCACCATGATGCCGCGCCCGGTGGCCTCGCGCCGGCCGCGCGAGCCGCCCATGTCGATGGGCTTGCCGGTGACCACCGCGGTGACGGTCTGGCGCATGTGCATGGAGTAGGTGTCCATCATCCAGGCCATGGTCTGCTCGTTGGTGTTCATGTCGGGGGCGGGGACGTCCTTCTCCGGGCCGATGAACTCCATCAGCTCCGCGGTGTAGCGCCGGGTCATGCGCTCCAGCTCGCCCATGGACATCTTCTTGGGGTCGCAGATGACGCCGCCCTTGGCGCCCCCGAAGGGGATGTTCACCACCGCGCACTTCCAGGTCATCCAGGCGGCCAGGGCGCGGACCTCTTCCAGCGTGACATCGGGCGAGTAGCGCACGCCGCCCTTGGCGGGACCGCGGGCGATCGAGTGCTGCACCCGGAAGCCGGTGAAGACTTCCAGGCGGCCGTCGTCCATCGAGACGGGGATGTGCACGATGAGCTCGCGGTTGGGATAGCGCAGGATCTTCCACAATCCTTCGTCGAGATTCAGCTTCTGGGCGGCCAGGTCGAAGCGCGCCGCCTGCGATTCCCAGGGATTGATCTCCTGCTCGACGGAAATGGTCTTAGCCATTGGGATTCTCCGATGCGTGCCGGGCGCAACCAGGGGGAGTACTGGACATCACGCTCAACTGTGCGGCAGACAAACGGCAAGTATAAGGAAGTGGGGGAAAGCGAAGCAAGCCGGGGCTAAGGGGACGCCAGAACGACCGCTGCGGCCTCGCCTTC
This sequence comes from Terriglobales bacterium, assembly GCA_035543055.1. Lineage (NCBI taxonomy): Bacteria > Pseudomonadati > Acidobacteriota > Terriglobia > Terriglobales > Terriglobales bacterium. Next base: position 2,642 of record DATKKJ010000146.1, read on the forward strand.
GGCCGACGTGCCGGGGAACCAATGCCGGGTGCGATCGCAGACGCCGCAAACGGAGAGCATCACCGGGACTTCCACCAGCACGCCGACCACCGTCGCCAGGGCGGCGCCGGAGCCGGGGCCGAACAGGGCGATGGCGGTGGCCACCGCCAGCTCAAAAAAGTTGCTGGCGCCGATCAACGCTCCCGGGGCAGCCACGCTGTGCTCGACCTTCAGCAGGCGCATCAGCCCGTAAGCCAGCGCCGAGTTGAAATAGACCTGGAGCAGGATGGGCACGGCGATCAGCAGCACGTGCAGCCAGCGCCCGGTGATGTTGTCGGCCTGGAAGGCGAAGATGAAGACCAGGGTGGCCAGCAGCGCGGTGATGGTCACGGGCGCGAAGCGCGGCAGTAACGCAGTCTCGAACCACTCGCGGCCATGCCGGGCGATGAACACCTGGCGCAGCAACGAGCCGGCGGCCAGCGGGAT
>DATKKJ010000147.1 GCA_035543055.1 Terriglobales bacterium
TGAGCGTCAGAGATCGGTCAATCGCGACGGCCCCCCAATCCGGGGGCCATCACTTGGCGGGTTGCAGCACCAGTTCGTGTCTCTTCGCCGCCGTCACCGCGGCCTCGGAGAACGGCATGATGAAGGTGCTGCCTTCATACCAGGCCCGCCACTGGTCTTCGTAATGGGGGCTGAAGATCTGCCCCGACTGACCGGTGACCACATTCATGGTGGAGCGGTCAAGGTCGGAGAGATCCACGGTCATGCGTTCCGACGGCGCCAACGCGGGAGTGGTCTGCTTCACGGTGAATCCGTCGCCGGAGATGGGCACCTTACCGGGGCCTGCCCAGCGACGCACGATCCTCAGGCGTCCCAGGACAGGGTGCTCGACGGTCAAGGACTGCTCTTTTCCCCAAGTCCAGTCTGCCAGGTCGCGGGGCACGTTGCCGGTGTTGAGCGCGGCCTCCAGCGCGGCCACCAGCAGCTCGTTGTAACTCGCATAGGGCTTGGGCAGCCAGCGCGCCGGCTGGCGGTCCAGGATGTTCTCCAGGGCCACCGACGCCATCCAGCTGTTGTACTCCGCGAACTGGGGCCCGAGCCCGGGCTGCAAGAGCAGGCGGAAGAGCTGGTTGCGGGCGGCGGTCTCGATGGTCGGGGCGGCGGCGTCCGCAGTCACGCGCCCGTCCCAGGAGCGCAAGATCTCCGCCGCGGCTCGTGCCCGCGGCGAAGCTTTGGCGTGGTCCACCGCATACACCAGCTTATCGGCCACGTAATGGTCGAAGTCGCTGTAGATGTCCATCTGCAGCCCCAGCATGTCGGCGGCGCTGAACTTCTTGCCCGACTGCAACACCTTGTAGATGCGCTCGGTGCGGTAGGGCGCCATCCAATGGGTGCTGATGAGGTACGGATACCGGTTGGGGACGATGCGCCCGTTGGCCGTGGCGATGATCCCCGAGGGCGGGTCGAGGACTCGGGGCAACTGGTCGAACGGGATGTACCCGGTCCACTCGTATGCGCCGGTGTCGCCCGGGACCGGCACGCTGCCGTCCCCCGCTTTGCGCAGGGGGACGAGTCCGGCCGCCTGGTATCCGATATGCCCGTCCACGTCGGCGTACACCACGTTCTGGCCCGGGCCGGGAAAACGCGAGAGTGCTTCCCGGAACTGCTGCCAGTTCTGGGCGGCGTTGAGCGCGCCGAAGGAGATGGGGACGCCCTTGGGGTCGTACACCGTCCAGCCCAGGGCCAGCTTGCGTTTCTCTCCCGGTACAAGTTGGCTGACGACGGGCCCGTGGCGGGTGGCGAGGATGGCCAATCGAACGTCATTCCCGCCTTTCACCTTTATGGTTTCGACCAGCGCAGAAGGCTTCCGCCAGCCGTCCGGCGTCATGTACTCCCCTTTTTCGTTGGAGGTCTCGATAAAGAGGTCCTGCACGTTGGCGCCCAGGTTGGTGAATCCCCAGGCGATGCGCTGGTTGTGTCCCACGATGACGTAGGGCGTGCCGGGGAGGGTGAAACCCACGACGTCGAGATCGTTGCACTTCAGGTGCGCTTCGTACCACAGATTCGGCATCTGCACCGGCAGGTGCATGTCATTGGACAAAAGCGGCTTGCCGGTCACGGTGTGGGCGCCGGATACGGCCCAGTTGTTGGAGCCGGGGAGTGTGAGCTGCGGCGACCAGGCTTGGATCTCGGCCGCCAGCTGGGCCACGGTGGGCACGGTTTCGCCGGCCGGAGCGACCCTGGGGAGACGAAGCTGGGTACGCTGCATCCCGTCATCCGAATCGGGATCGTCTGGGTCATCCGCCGGCTGAGCCTCGATGGACTCGGAGCCCGGGGGATGGTCGCGCCACGAGGTGGTGGGATAGAGGTCGGCGGCAAGCTCCGGGCCGAGCTTCGCGATCACCCGCTCTTGTTGCAGTTCATACGGCCACAGGTTCGTAAGCAGCGAGCTCATGTGCAGGCCGAGCAGCAGGGAATCAGCCGGTTTCCACGGACCCGGGGAGTACCGCAGCACACGAAACTCCACCGGCAGATTGTCGCGGTGCGACTCGATGTAGGCGTTGACCCCGGCGGCATAGGCCTCGAGATCGGCGCGGTCGGCGGCAGACAGGGCAGCGGCGGCGCGGGCGGCCATGGGGCCGAGCAGGAGGTTGCGCTGCCCGATGTCGTGGGTCAGGGAGGACGGGCCGAAGATCTCCGCCATGTAGCCGCCGGCGTAGCGGCGCAGGGCGTCCATCTGCCACAGCCGGTCCTGGGCGGTCACGTAGCCTTGGGCAAAGAGCAGATCACGGCGGGTCTCCGCCGTGATGTGCGGTACTCCCTGTGGGTCTCGGATCACCCGGACCGGCGCGGAGAGGCCGGCCACTTGCACCGTGCCGTCCAGAGCAGGCAAGGCCCGGCGGGCGACAGCGATCACGTAACCAGCCGCCGCCAGAAAGGCCAACAGAGCGACCACCGATCCGATGGAAACGATCTTCCAAAAGAGCGGGATGCGTTCGGAAGCCTCGGGAACTGGAGCCGGGCGGGAAGTGGACATGCCTGGAGCGATTCTAGCATCGCTGCATGCCGGCGCCGGCGGTCCGCAGATTCCATTGCGAAGACCCGAATGACGGATGGTATGCTGAATTCGGAGAGGCGTTGGAGCGGCCTAATACGCCGGGTCACGGGGCTCCACGCGAACCGGCCGTCCCGACCAAACATGCTGCAGAAGAGGATCGACGACCACGTGGTGATCTCGCGCGAAGCCATGCGCGAGGCGGAGGCGATCTTCCACAGCCATCTGAAGAGGGTGGGGCTGAAACAGACCGGCCAGCGCGACACCATCCTGCGCACCTTCATCGAGACCCGCGAGCACCTGTCCACCGAGGAACTGGCGCGGCTGGTGCGCAAACGCGATGCCAAGATCGGCTACACCACCGTCTACCGCACTCTGAAGCTGCTGGCCGAGTGTGGTCTGGCCAGCGAGGTCGAATTCCACGACGGCATCGCCCGCTTCGAGCACCAGTACAACCGCCGCAGCCATCACCACATGGTCTGCACCGAGTGCGGGGGCTCGGTGGAGTTCTTCTCTCCCGAGGTGGACCGGGTCGAGCGGGAGATCGGGCGCAAGCACCACTATCTCACCACCCGCCACACCTTCCAGGTGTACGGTCTCTGCGAAGATTGCCGCAAGAAGCGCGGGCGGCGCCTCGGCTGATCTGCGGTTGGATTCATGAAGCTCTGGTGAAATCCTTGCGTTTACGCGTCCGACTTTGATACTGTGCGCGCCGACACGACCGCTGCGGCCACTCCGCAGCTCGAAAACAGACGATCGAGGGAGGACGCATGGCACGTTTTTGTGCAAGCTGCGGAGCGCAGATGGCGGACACCGCGACCGCGTGTCCCGCTTGTGGCAAGGCCGCCGGCCAATCGGCAGGCGGTGGAGCGGGAGCCGCCCAGGCGGGAGGATTGCAGGACAACCTGGCAGGAGCGCTGGCGTACCTGTGGATCGTCGCCATCATCTTCCTGCTGCTCGAGCCGTATAACCGGAACAAGTTCGTACGCTTCCACTCCTTCCAAGCGCTGTTCCTCGGTCTGCTGTCCATTGCCGGCCACATCGTGCTCGGCATGATCCCGGTGATCGGCTGGGTCATCCTGCCGTTCTTCTCGCTGGCGATCTTCGTGGTTGCCATCATTTGCGCGATCAAGGCGTTCGGCAACCAGGAGTTCAAACTGCCGGTGCTGGGCGAACTGGCGGCCAAACAGGTCTAGCGCCGGTCCTGGCGCACACCGGGGCGGCGGGAGCCGCCCCATTCGTTTATCCACACCGAGCGCGGCTTGACATTACTGCCGTGCGGTGTCATTTCTATCTGCTTTTGCTTTGCCGGCGGAGACGGCCTGACGGCCGTCTCTACGAAGGGGAATCTTGAGGGTCCGGGTCTTCTTTCACGACAAGTGTTTCGATGGGGCCTGCTCGGCGGCGCTCTTCTCCCGTTTCTACCGCGAACGCATCCGCGAGGACGTCCAGTTCCAGTTCAGCGGGCTGGCCCATCGCGCCGGCGCCCTCTTCGACGAGAGCAAGTTCGACGGCGACGAGAACGCCATCGTGGACTTCAAGTACTCCACCTCGCCCAAGATCAACTGGTGGTTCGACCATCATCAGAGCGCGTTCCTGACCCCGGAAGACGCCGCCCACTTCGAGCAGCAGCAGAGCAACAAGAAGTTCTACGACCCCGATTTCAAGTCCTGCACCAAGTTCATCGCCACCATCGCCGACAAGCACTTCGGCTTCAATGCCCGGCCGCTGGAAGAGCTGGTGGAGTGGGCCGACATCATCGATGGCGCCCAGTTCTCCGATCCCCAGACCGCGGTGGAGCTGAAGGCCCCGGCCATGCGGCTGACCATGGTCATCGAATCCACCCAGGACCCGACCTTCCTGCCCCGGCTGATCCCGATGCTGGTGGAGAAGCCGCTGGCGGAGCTGGTGCGCGAACCCTTCGTCGGCGCGCTGCTGCCGCCACTGCTGGAGCGTCATCAGCGCTCCATCGACCTGCTGCGGCAGCGCTCGGAATGCAAGGACGGGACGGTGTTCTTCGACGTGTCGGACCAGGAGCTGGAGGGCTACAACAAGTTCGTCCCCTATTACCTGCACCCGGAAAGCGTGTACAGCGTGGGACTGAGCCGGTCGAGCTTCCGCACCAAGGTCTCGGTGGGTTCGAACCCGTGGGCCGGGCAAGAGAACATGGCCAACCTGGCGGCGATCTGCGAGCGCTACGGCGGCGGCGGACACGCCCGCGTCGGCGCTATCTCCTTCGAGCCGACGCAGATCGAGCGGGCGCGCCAGGCGGCCAATGAGATCGTCCACGAGCTGCGGGAGCACGTTCGCCAGAACCGCTGAGGTGTCTCGCCGGCACGGGCGGCGGGTTCAGGGGCTACTCCCAGGCCAGGAGTTGATTGCCGTCGGGCAGCGGCTTGTAGGAGATGCGGATCTTTCGTCCCGCGCGCAGGTGCTGGACGTTGCCGCTGAACACCATGGAGCGGCTGGAGGGCGAACCCTCCGCCCGGAAGCTGACCAGCGACCGGTCCGCGTACCCCACCGGCATCTCGTACAGGCGCACGCCTTCCACCACGCCAGTCTCGGTCACGACGCCATCCGCGCTGGGAGGCGGCGGAGGGGTCGGCGGCCCGGCGGCCGACCGCTGCGCGGACGGACGAGAGGAGGCAGCGGATGTCGTGGTGGTCGCCCCCGGGCGCTTGAGGAAGGGCAGCAGGCCCAGGGCGCGTGCTTCCAGCAACGTATTCAGGAAGAACACGCCCGAGATCGCCGCCAGGATGAGGGAAGTGAACAATCCATCCACGGTGGCGATCCACCCGGCCAGGGCGATCAGCACGATCCCCACCAGCGGAATGAGCCCCAGCACCAGAGAGAGCACCAACATCAGCATAAGAAGATCCCCACAGGCAGCCGACCTGGCAGGAGGCCCGCCTCTGGGGCGCTAGCCTCGCACTGATTATGCGGCATGGGACGGGTAGGAGCGCAAGCCGTAGCCTGCTTAGCGAGGTGGTCCGATTGGCAGTGCGTCTTAGGGACCGGAAGGGCTGCTTTCCGAGCAGAATCCGTTCACCGCGCAATAAGCGACAATGCCCGAAAGCGCCGCGGCTGCGGCGGCTGGGATGTAGGCCTTGCTGGTGGCCTGGGGCGTCGTGGTGGTCGTGACCGGTCCGCACACACCGCCCGGGCGTTGGCGGGTGAGTGATTGCCCAGCGGAAAGCGGATGCTTCTGTCCGTCGTCGACCACGGCCGCGCCTTCTTCCACAGTGATCCTCAACGTGCCGCCGCCTTGCGACACGCGGAACCTGGTGGCGCCTTGTCCGGCTGGCGTGATGGTGATGCCCGCCACCCGCACCACTGCTCCCGTGCTGGTGATTACCAGCATGCTGCCACATCCCAGGTCCAGAGCCCTATCGGAAAAGATGACAGAGCTGCTCGGATCGAGCTGGATCATGGTGCCCTGGGCGGAGATGGTAGCGGTGCTGTTGGCCAGCGTCTCTACCTTGTCTCCGGCGAAGACGGTGGTGGATGAAGGCACGTTGGAACCGTTCACCCGCACCGCTCCCTGGGCCTGGACCGTGCCTTGCGCGGGCGCGGCCAGCAGGGTCAGGGGACAAAGCAGCAGGAGGACGAACGCGGTGAGCTTGCTGAGACTCGTCGGCATCCAACATTGGATGCTATGCGTACTCCACGAAGTCAGTCAATGTGACTTTGGTGCAACGGTCACGGAAGGCGGTGGAAAACGGGACAGGTGGATGCCCCCGGATCGGGGCCTGCCGGGGCTGGGCACGTTTTTCCCCGCCAGCGTAACTTCTACATTCCTCCCCGATTCCGAGCAGCGCGCAAATCCCACGGCTAGAGCGACTTTCTGCTGGTACTCCGCTTGCGAGAGTTGATGGTGGAGGAGACTGAACTTCCGACCGAGGAGCCCGATGGCCGAGCGGACACTGGCAGAACGGCCCAATAGCCTGCCCACAGGACATCTTGTAGGAGCGGCAGAACACCCCTAAGCTGCGGGGCGGAGTCCAGGAGTGGGGATGGATCACACGCGCAATCCGCTGCTTGCTCCCTTGGCCGCCCCCCCGGCCCGCACCCGGCAATTCGGCGCCAGCTTGCTCTCGCATGTGGCTGTGCTGATGGTTTTGGCGCTTATCCCTATCACCCATCCCGAGGTGGTTCCCCGGAGGTCGAATTCCACCTACCTGGTGATGCCGCTGCTCACCGAGTATCAGCCTCCCAAGCACGTGCCGGAGGCGCCGACAGTGAAACTGCCGCCGGCGCCGCGGGCGCCCGAGACATTCGCGCGCCTGCAACCTCCGCCTTTGCCCCGACGGGTGGAGCGCGAGGTCGAGCCTCCCAAAATCGCGCCGGCGAAGTTCGACCCGAAGATCGTGCCGCCGGTCGCGGTCCAACCCAAACCGGTACGTGAGGTCAAGACCGGCCTCCTGAGCCAGGGAAGTTCTGCTCCGCCGACCGTGAAGGCGCCGGTGAGCAAAGTGCAGACCGGCGGCTTCGGAGATGAGAACGGCGTGAATGGCGAGGGCCGCCGTGATGCCCGGCTGGTGGTGGCCCATCTGGGCTCCCCGGACCTGCCCTTCGGTGGGCGCGGGTACGGCAACGGATCGGGGGACGCGCGCGGCGTCCGCGGCACGGTCGCTAGCGCCGGATTCGGTAACGGAGTGGCCACCAGCGTGACCGGTGGCAATGCGCGCCAGGTCCAGGCCGGAGGATTCGGGGACGGAGCAGCGGTCGGCTCCGCACCGGCGCGCCGCATGCAGCGCGAGGCCGGCGACGTCAAGCCGGTCGAGATCATCTCCAAGCCCCGCCCGGTCTATACCGCCGAGGCGCGGCAGTTGAAGATCGAGGGGGAAGTCCTGCTCGATGTCACTTTCGGGGCTGACGGCACGCTGCGCGTCCAACGTGTGGACCGCGGTCTGGGACACGGTCTGGATGAGGCGGCCATCCGCGCCGCCCAACAGATCCGCTTCCGCCCGGCCCGGCGCGATGGACAGCCCTTCGACACCGTGGCCGTCCTGCACATTGTCTTTGAACTGGCATATTGAGCCGCAGCGCGACTTGCGCGCGCGGTGGGGGAATATATGAAGAAAGCAACGCTGCTCCTGAGCACCCTTTTGCTGGCTTCGATGGCGCTGGCGGAATCGCCTGCGGTCACGGAAGAACAGGCCATCGACCGCTTCATCGCGCGCGAACAATTGCTGGTGCAGAACCTGCATAACTTCTCCCCGCTGGTCGAGACCTACATCCAGCACATGCGGCCGGACGCCGAGCTGGGTTCGGTGCCGGAGAAGGACGAGTACTTCCTGGGGCGCATGCAACTGACCAATGTCGTCCGTCAGGAGAGCTATAGCGGGACCCGGGGCCGCCCGCGCAGGTTCCTGGACGCCATCACCGGCATGTTCACGCTCCGCTTCGCGCCCGAAGGGTTTGACGGGCTCGTTCTGGTGGACGGGGAGCACTTCGACCGCGCCCATTACGATTTCCGCTTCGTCCGGCGGGAGTTCCTGGGAGACATCCGCACCCTGGTCTATGACGTGACCCCCAAGAAAGGGATGAAGTCGGGTTTCCTGGGACGCATCTGGGTGGAGGACCAGGAATTCAACATCGTTCGCTTCAACGGCACCCACCAGAACGCGGGCATGTTCCAGTACCAGTTCCATTTCGACAGCTGGCGGCAGAACGTCCGGCCGGGCTTGTGGCTGCCGACCGTGGTGTACAACGAAGAATCGGGCATGAAGGTGGGGATGTTCCGCACTCTGCGCTTCAAGTCGCAGACCCGGCTCTGGGGCTACGATCCGCACTTCAACGGACTGGATTCCGAGCTGACCTCGATCAAAGTGGAGTCCAAGACCGGGGCCCAGGACCACAGCCAGACCGCCGACGAGTATTCGCCGCTTCTCAGCCAGCGCATGTTCGAAGGCGAGGCCGAGCAGAACCTGGTGGAGCGCCTGGAGCGCGCCGGCCTGATCGCCCCCAAGGGCGAAGTGGACAAGGTCCTCGACACCGTGGTCAACAACCTGGAGATCACCAACAACCTCGATATCCAGCCCGAAGTACGCTGCCGGGTGCTGCTGACCTCGCCGCTGGAATCCTTCACCGTGGGCCACACCATCGTGCTCAGCCGCGGCCTGATCGACACCCTGCCTGACGAAGCCAGCCTGGCGGCGGTGCTGGCGCGCGAGCTGGCGCACATCACGCTCGGGCATCGACTCGACACCAAGTACTCCTTCGCCGATCGCACATTGTTCGCTGACGCCAAGACCTTCCAGTCGGTCAGCCTGCGCCGTACCGAACCCGAGGAAGTCGCGGCCGACACCAAGGCGATCGCCTTGCTCAAGAACTCGCCTTACTCCGCCAAGATGGGGAACGCAGGCTTGTTCCTGCGCCAACTGCAGGCCCGCGCCGGTTCGCTGCCCAGCCTGACCACGCCACGCATCGGGAACCCGATGATCCAGGGCGAGCGGGTCGTAATGTCGGAACTGGCCAGCAGCGCGCCGCAGCTGGAGATGCAGCGCACCGAGCAAGTGGCCGCCCTGCCGCTGGGCGCGCGAGTGAAGCTGGACCCCTGGAGCAACTCCATCGAGCTGCTGAAAGCGCGACCGGTACCTGTGCTCTCGGCGCGGGAGAAGATGCCTTTCGAGGTCACACCGCTGCGGCCTTACCTGAAACGCCTGTCGGGCGACGCCGCCGCTCCGGAGACCGCCGCAGATGCGACCCCGCAGACCGCCGCCGCGGATTCCGTCGGCACGCCGACTTCCCAGGCCGCGCCAGCAACCGATACCAACCGCCGCATGAACATCGTCCACATCACCGACTCGAAGCAGCCCTGACCGCCGCCTCTCCGCCGAACGGCACAGCTCTGAAGGGCTGTGCCGTTTCTTGTTGGTCGCATAGAGCGCATTCGATCCTCTGTTAGAATCACGCAAAACCCTTCTTTGGGTCGCTTGCGCACTCCTTCTGAAATCTCGGCGCCTTCCGCCATGGCCACCGCAGCCGCGCAAGATCCTGCTGCCGCCGAACTCTGGCGTCCCTTCGTGCGCCGCTTCCTCGGCTTGCTGCTCGGTTCACTGCTGGCGATCGTATCCATGAATTTCCTCGTCAATCCTATGGGCCTGTATCCCCCGCACTGGCTGCCTCCGGTCACCTGGAACACCCGGACGATCAAGCCGGAACTGCTGCAACAGGCGCGACCGAAGCCGCAGGTGATGATTCTGGGTTCCTCCCGTTCCATGCAGATCGCCCCAGCGGAAGTACGGCAGATAACAGGACTGCCCACCTTTAATGCGGCCGTGGATTCAGCTATGGCCGAGGACTACTACTTGATGCTGCGGTATGCCGTGGAACGCGCCGGTATCGCTCCGAAGATGGTTCTCCTGGGAGTGGATGTCGAAGCGTTCCATAATGCCCGTCCTGTCGACGATCGGGTTTTTGAAGCCGAGGCCTTCCGCGAGCTCCTTCCTGGACACACTTTCTGGGCATGGAAGATGTTCTACAAGCTTTTTGTGCACCAGCAGACACACTTGGCGCTGCGCTCCCTGCGGATTCAGCTAACCGGCCACTTCCCCTTGCGGGATCATTTCGACCCCGATGGCTATCTGCACTACGGCGACTACGAGAAGGAGAGAGCAACGGGTCATTACGACGTGAATGCCAAGATCCAGCGGAATGTGGCGTGGTATGTGGAGCGTACCGCCGGCTACACCGCCATCTCACCGGAAAGGCAGAAGTATCTCGAGGAGCTCTTGCAGTACTGCCATGACCGCAACATCAAGGTGGTGATGTGGGTGACGCCGCTGGGCCCGCGGCTGCTCGAAACCCTCGGTCCCCGCGGCTATGACCAACGCGAGAGGGAAGTGCTCGCAATGCTGCAGGAAGAGGGCGCCAAGTACGGCGCGGAGGTGTACGACTTCAGCGCGGTGGAAAAGTTCGGCGGCGATCCTCGGGGCTTCTGGGACGGCGCCCACATGACCGAGCAGAATAACGCGCTGGTCACCCGGCTGATGTTGCGGAGGACGGATGCTGTTCAATAGCTACATCTTCGTCCTCGTCTTCCTGCCGGTGGTCCTGCTGGGCTGGTGGCAGCTGGGCAACACGCGGTTGCGGCTGGTGTTCCTCACCCTCGCCAGCTACGTCTTCTACGGCTGGTGGGACTGGCGCTTCCTGCCCCTGATGATCGCCTCCACCACCGTGGACTACATCGCCGGGCAGCACATCGCGCGCAGCGACGACCCGCGCACCCGCAAGCTCTGGCTGGTATGCTCGCTCTCATTCAACCTGGCGATCCTCGGCTTCTTCAAATACTACGGCTTCTTCGCGCGCTCGGTGAACGCAGTCGCCGGCCAGATGGGGCTGCTCGGCTTCGCCCCGGTGCTGAACATCATCCTGCCCATCGGCATCTCGTTCTACACCTTCAACTCGATGAGCTACACCATCGACATCTACCGGCGCATCGTGCGCCCGGCCAGGAGCGTGGTGCACTTTTCGGCCTTCGTGGCCATGTTCCCCCACCTGGTGGCCGGGCCCATCGTCCGCTACGCAGACATCGAGGACCAGTTCAACGACCTGAAGACCCGCCTGCCCTGGCACCAGGCCTCGGTCGGGATCTACTTCTTCGTGGTCGGTATGGCGAAAAAGCTGCTGATCGCCGACCAGCTCGCCCCCCAGGTGAACGCCTACTTCGCGGCGCCGTACGGGCTGGGGGCGGCGGCCGCGTGGATCGGCGCGCTCGGCTACACCTTCCAGCTTTACTTTGATTTTTCCGGCTATAGCGATATGGCCGTGGGGCTTGCTCACCTGCTCGGCATCCAGTTCCCGCAGAACTTCAACTCCCCCTACAAGGCCGAGAACATCGCCGACTTCTGGCGTCGCTGGCACATGAGCCTCAGCACCTGGCTGCGCGACTATCTCTTCATCCCCCTGGGCGGTTCGCGCGGCAGCACCCTGGCCACCGGGCGCAACCTTTTCATCACCATGTTTCTCGGCGGTCTGTGGCACGGCGCCAACTGGACCTTCGTGGTCTGGGGCATGTATCACGGGGTGCTTCTGGCGGGCTACCACATCCTCAGGAAGCGCGGCCTGACGCCGAAATCGCTCGCACTGTCGCGCGCCGTGACCTTCCTGTGTGCCGTGGTGGGCTGGGTGTTCTTCCGCGCCGAGACCCTGCCCAAGGCGGCGCGCATCCTGCATGCGATGGTGGGAGGGGAAGGCTTTGCCGCACCCCACGTCCCCTTCGGGTACCTCGCCTTGATCGTGGCCGCGGCGGCGATCTCCTTCGTGGCGCCCAACACCTGGGAGATCAAGCTCGAGCCCAAGGCGCGCTATGCCTATCTCCTGGCCTTGGTCCTGGTGTACACCATCCTGCTGCTGGAGAAGGAGAGCCCGTTCCTGTACTTCCAGTTCTAGGGGATGCGGATGGCCAGCCCGCTGGCGATGCCCAGGACGGAACTCAAAGTCTGCTCCGCGGCGCGCTTGCCGCCACTGGCGGGGACGAACAGGATGTCGTCCGCCTGTAAGGGGACGTCCTTTTGTTTGGCGTCGAGGATCTTGCGCAGCGCCACCGGGATCTCTTCGTAGCTGCCGTCGGCTTTCTTGCGGATGACCTTGGAGTTGTCCAGCTTGGCGTACCGTCCGGGGCCGTGGGCCAGCGCCAGCGCTTTCAGCACAGTGAAGTTCTGCGAGGCCTCCATCAGGTAGCCACTGGGCTGCTGTACCTCGCCCACCACGTAGATGACGCCCGCGCGCGTGACCAGGATGGTGTCGCCCTGCACGATCTCCACGTTGCTGGCACTGTTCTTCGCCGGATCGGGATCGAAGCTAACGCTCTGCGGTTCCAGTGGGCGGTCGCGGTGGGTGATGGTCACCACCCGCCCGGCGCGCTCGGTGAGCCCGCCGGCGGCGGAGATCAGGTCGAACAGGCGCCGCGATCCGAAGATGGGATAGATGCCGGGCTTCTGCACTTCGCCCATCACCGAGACGCCGGTGGCGTACTCGGCGACGAAGATGGTGACGTGGGGCTCGTTGACGAATCTCCCCTCGACCAGGCGCTGCTCGATGGCCGTCTGCGCCTCGGGGATGGTCAGCCCGTCCAGGTGAACGTAGCCCACCAGGGGCAGGTACACGTCGCCGGAACTGGTGATACGGGCCTTCTGGCTGAGATCGGGAACGCCGAACACGCTGATGTCGAGCAGGTCACCCGGGCCCATCCGCACCGCTCCATAGGCTGCGGGCGCCGGCGATCCCGGGGTTTGCTCCGCGGGCTTCTGCGCGAAGACAGCGCCCGCATCCTGCGCCGCCGGAGGGGCCGCGTCTTGCTTCGTAGGTTGGGCGGTTTGCTGCGCCGAGGCGGTCAGCGATGCGACCAGCGCAAGCGCACAGAGGAACATTCGCAGCGAGGAAGAGACCTGCGAGAACATCATGGGATGAGGAGAGTCTAGCACGCGCCGACATTCCGTTGGAGGCCGGTTTGAGCGCCCGCAGCAAGGTTGTTATAATCAAGGCTCCGCAAGCGAAATCCGGCCCGTGTGGTGGCCGGCCTGTGGTGCAATCCTGCACAGCGCAAGCGTGGCCAGGTAGCTCAGCTGGTAGAGCGCAGCCCTGAAAAGGCTGGCGTCGGCGGTTCGATTCCGTCCCTGGCCACCATCGTTTCAATCACTTGCATCGCGCGTTCCCGTCCGTTTGGCTGCACTTGGCTGCAATTGACTCTAGTTCACCAGCTGCGACCGCACTGGGGCTGAAATGGTTGGCTCAGCCGCGGTCGGTTGTAATGTGCGGGCATGGACCATCTCCGCCAGCTTGCTCAGGGCGCGCCGCTGCGATTCGGGCACGAACTGGGCGTAGATGTCCATGGTGGTCGAGATGCGGGAGTGCCGCATCTGTCCCTGCACGTCCTTGGGATTGGCGCCGGCCTCGATCATCCAGGTGGCGTGCGAAGTGCGCAAACACCGCCAGTTGACCCAATCCAGCTCCAGTTTGCGCGCGGCCGGCTTGATGTGCCGCGACAGGATGTTGTTGTCGCGCATGGCTGCGCCGGTTCTGACCGACTGAAAGACCAGATCCGTCGGCCCGTCGGATTTGACCAGCTTGTGTCGTCTTCGAGCCCGTCCCGCCCGGACCTCAACGGTAAGCGTCTTGAGGCGGTTCAGGCGCTCGACGACGCAAGCTTCGACGCCGATGGTGGCATTGCTGGCCTGGCTCTTGGGCGCAGCCCAATCGCCGCGGCAGCAACGCTCATCGATGGTCAGCGAGTCAGCATGCACGTCCTCCCATTTGAGCCCGATCAGTTCGCTTACCCGTAAACCGGTCCAGACCGCCACGTAGAGCATGGTGGCGTAGGGCTCTGGGACGGCCTGCACGAGCTGGTTGAACTGTTCCGGGGTGATATGGGGTTTGGTCCGATGCTTGCCCCGCCGATCGACCGGCATGCGCACGTTCGCAACCGGGTTCTTGACCAGCAGCCCGTACTGTAGGGCTGAGCCCAGGATCCCGGAGAGGACATCGCGGATCTTGTCCTTGGATTCGGGTGAGAGTTTGGAGTCGACAAGCCCGGAAAAATACCGCTGAACAGTGAGAGGCGTCAGATCCCTTAGAGACAGCTGGCCAAAGGCAGGGACCAGGTAATGCCTGATTACGCCGTCATAGCGGTCTCGAGTCGTCTTGGCCAAAAGCGGCATGACCACGGGTTTATAGGTCTGTTCGATGTAGCTGTTGAAGTTAGTCGCCGATCCGATGCACTCCAGCCCCTGGTTGAGCGGCCGGAGATACTCAGCGGCGATTTTCTTTACTTCCAGCTTGGGTAAGGTGGCCGGAGCCAGCCGAACCCGTTTGTTGCTGCGCTTGAGCTTGCCTGCGGTGGCCACATCCTGCCGAACCTGGATGGTCCACCACTTCCCGCGCCGCACCGGCGTCGGGTCTTGAAAACGCCTTCGGGCCATCCGCTCAAAGTCTCCTTTAAGCGGGTCGCCGGTGTTTGCCTCGCGCGAAACAATACGACGGTGACCCTCCGCCGTCAACGAATTGTGCGCGGGCGAGGCCATGAGCTCAGGCAGAACCCTTCCAAGTCCATGGCTTGGGCGCCATGTCGATTCCGTACCGCCTTTGTGCTTGATCGATCTCCCATTCGTCGGGGTAGGTAGTGAACGAGATACTGTACCCAGCTGGTGCGAGGAGTTCGTTTAGTTGTTC